>JADGMZ010000116.1:0-1536 GCA_015234495.1 Brevundimonas sp.
CCGGCGGGCTGGATTCGACCCAGGCCCTGCTGGTCGCCTGCCGCGCCGGAGACGCCGATGACGAGGCGCTCGCCATTGGTCGCCTTCATCCGCCGCATCAGCCCCTGCACCTGGATGTTGAAGGCCTCATAGCAATCCTGATCCAGCCGCGCCGGGTCGTCGGGCACGAAGGGGAAGCGGTCGAGGGGACGGATCAGATCGCCGGCCGCGCCGATGTCCCGGGCGTCGAACAGCACCCGCTCGAAGACGTAGCCGTCCAGCTCGTCGCGGGCGCAGTCGGCGAAGGTGCCGTTGCGCAACCGGTCGAGGCCAATGCGTTCGATATCGACATCGGCGACGGTGAGGTGGCTCTCCATCGAGAACCGCTCGCCGCTGGCCAGGCAGGCCCCCAGCTCATGGATCGTCGCCTGCCCGTCCCACGCCAGGTCGGTGGTGCTCTCGCCCCAGCCCGAGGCGGCGAAGACATAGGCGGCCATGGCCCGCGCCGACTGGCTGGCGCACAGCAGGGCCCGCTCCTCGGCCTTGACGATCAGGATGTTGGAGGCCGACAGGTTGAGCAGGATGCGTTCGCCCGACAGCGCCTGCCGCGTCGAGGGCGGCAGCGGAGCCCAGTAGTCCTCGCAGATCTCGACCCCGAACACGTAGCCCGGCCGGTTGGCGGCCTCGAACAGCAGGTCCGTGCCGAAGGGGACCGCCTCGTCGCCGAGCGTCAGTTCGCCGTCGTGGCTGGAGACGTCGCCGCCGGCCGAGAACCAGCGCTTCTCATAGTACTCTCGGTAGTTGGGCAGGTAGGTCTTGGGGACCGCCCCCAGCACCCGACCGTTCCCAAGCGCGACGGCGCAGTTGTACAGCCGGTCGTCGCGGCGCAGAGGGGCCCCGACCACGGCGACCAGCCCGGCTTCCGCCGTTGCGGCCGCCAGCCGGCCGATCTGCCGCTCGACCTCGTCGAGCAGGGCCCCTTGTATGACCAGGTCGTCGATGGCGTAGGCGCTGAGCGAAAGCTCCGGGAACACCAGCAGGTCCACTCCCCGTTCCCCCGCCTGCCGGATCAGGGCGACATGCTCGTCGGCGTTGGCGACGGGGTCGGCCGTGTGCACCACCGGTGTGGCGGCGGCCACGCGGACGAAGCCGTGGGTGGTGGGGCTGTAAAAGGCGTGGGTCTTGGTCAAGGGCGGCATCCTGCTTGGCTCGTTCTAGCGCGACAACGCGTGGCGGTCACGGATGGTGGCCAACCTCCCCCGCCGTCACCCTCGGGCTTGACCCGAGGGCCAGACCGTCCGGTGCTGCGTCGAAGCCGGCACGGGCGCCAGCGACGGGCCATCCCTCGCCGCACAGCCCTCCTCACCCTCTGATCCTCGGATCAAGTCCGAGGATGACGGTGTAAGCGACAGCGCGTGACGCGCCCGCTTCGCCCCGCTAAAGCCAACCCTATGAACGACGCGCCGAAAAAGGGCTGGCTGTCCCGCCTGAGCGAGGGCCTGTCCCGCTCCTCCAAACAGATGACCGAGCAGGTCGTCTCCGCCTTCGTCAAGGAGC
>JADGMZ010000116.1:1546-2832 GCA_015234495.1 Brevundimonas sp.
GCGAGGCCGCCCTCGAAGGGCTGGAGGAGCATCTGCTGGAATCCGACCTGGGCCCCGCCGCGACCGACCGCATCGTCGCCCGTTTCCGCGAGCTGCGCTTCGGCGCCGGGGCCAACGAGCGCGAGGTCAAGGAGGCCCTGGCCGAGGCCGTCGCCGCCGAACTGGTCAGCCACGAGGCGCGCTACGAGCCGCTGGACGGCCCGAAGCCGTTCGTGACCCTGTTCGTCGGCGTCAACGGCTCGGGCAAGACCACCACCCTGGGCAAGATCGCCGCCGACCTGACCGGTCAGGGCGCCAAGGTGATGATCGTGGCCTGCGACACCTTCCGCGCCGCCGCCCGCGAACAGCTCAAGGTCTGGGCCGAGCGCGCCGGGGCGACCTTCGAGAGTCGCCGCGACGGCGCCGATCCCGCCGGCCTCGCCTTCGACGCCTACACCCGGGCCCGCGCGGAGGGCTACGACGTGGTCCTGATCGACACCGCCGGCCGGCTGCAGAACAAGTCCGCCCTGATGGACGAACTGCTCAAGATCGTCCGCGTGCTGAAGAAGATCGACCCCGAGGCCCCGCACGAGACCCTGCTGGTGCTCGACGCCACCGTCGGCCGCAACGCGCTCGAGCAGGAGAAGATCTTCGGCCGCACGGCCTATGTCTCCGGCCTTGTCATGACCAAGCTGGACGGCACCGCCCGCGGGGGGGTTCTGGTGCCCGTGGCCCAGGCCTCGGACGCCCCGATCAAGCTGATCGGCGTCGGCGAGGGGCTCGACGACCTGCAACCGTTCGACGCGCGGGCCTTTTCACGGTCTCTGGTGGGCCTGCAGGACTGACTGATGACCGAGCCTGACACTCCCCTCCCCCCCGTTCGCAAGGAATCCAGCCTGCGTCAGCTGGTGGATTTCGGCGGCCTGCTGGCCTTCGGCCTGGCCTTCCTGTTCTTCCGCCTGCGCGGGCTGGAAGGCGACGAGGCCCTGGTCAACGCCACCTGGTTCCTGGTCGCCGGCTCGGCCATCGGCGTGGCCGTCGGACTGATCGTCGAGAAGCGGCTGGCCCTGCTGCCGCTGATCGTCGGCGGTTTCGCCCTCGTCTTCGGCCTGCTCACCCTGCTCACCGGCGACGGGCTGTGGGTCAAGCTCAAGGTCACCATCCTCAACGCCAGCCTCGCCGTGGCCCTGATCGGCGGACTGTGGCTGGGCAAGCAGCCGCTGCGGGCCCTGCTCGGCACGGTGATCCCGATCAACGACCGGGCGTGGCGCGTGCTGACCCTGCGCTACGGCCTGTTCTTCGCGGCG
>JADGMZ010000116.1:2842-5112 GCA_015234495.1 Brevundimonas sp.
GGGTCAGCTTCCGCGGCGTGCTGTGGATCGCCTCCTCGGTGTTCGGCCTGTCTCAGGTGCCGCTGATCCTGCGCAACCTGACCTCGACCGACACGCCGGTCGACCCGATGGCCCCGGCCGAGCCCGACCAGGCGCCCTGAGCTTTCGTCCGTCGTCAAACCGTAAAGCGCGGCTGCTACCCCTGCGGTGAAACCGAGGGGATACGGTTCAATGGTCAAGTCCGATGTCCGGTCCGCGCGCGGGGGCCTCTCCGCCTCTCCCAGCCACCTGATGCACCGCGCCCTGCAGCTGGCGCTCGACATCTATGCCGAGGAGGCGGGTCCCGACGGCCTCACCCAGCGCCAGTTCGCCGTGCTGGAGGCGGCGTCGCGAAAGGCCGGCCTGACCCAGACCGACCTCGTGCGCGCCACCGGCATCGACCGCTCGACCCTGGCCGACCTCGTCGCCCGCATGACGACGAAGGGCCTGCTGGAGCGCGAACGCTCGCTGCTGGACGCCCGCGCCAAGGCGGTGCGCCTGTCAGAGGCCGGCGCCGCCGCCCTCGAGGCCGCCCGTCCGAAGGTCGCGGCCGCCGACAAACGCATCCTCGCCCTGCTGCCCAAGGCCAAGCGCGACGGCTTCCTCGCCCGCCTCGCCGACCTCGCCGGCGAGGCCGACGCCGCCCCCGAAGCGGCCCGGGCGCAGGCCAAGGCCGCCAAGAAAGCCGCCAGGCTGGCGAAGAAGGCCGGCAGGGCGAAGCTCAAGCTGGTCGAGCCGGCTTAGGCGTCCTTACCCCTTGGGGGATAAGGAGCACCGTTTTCAATCCATCAGCTGCTGCGCCAGATACACATAATGCCGGGCCCAGCGGCGGGCGTTGGCGATGGGGTCGGCGTCGTTCGAGTGGCCGCCCGCCGTCTCCTCGTAATAGAGGTGGTCGTGGCCCATCTCGGCGAGCCGCGCCGCGAATTTGCGCGCATGGCCCGGATGCACCCGGTCGTCCCGCGTATTGGTGGTGATGTAGACGCGCGGATAGTCCACGTCCGGGCGCAGCTGTTGATAGGCCGAATAGCGGGCGATGAAGGCCGCCTCCTCCGGGATGCGCGGATCGCCGTATTCGCCGATCCACGACGCCCCGGCGGGCAGCTCGTGGTAGCGCAGCATGTCGATCAGCGGGCTCTCGATCACCGCCGCATTGATCAGCTCCGGATGCTGGGTCATCGTCACCGAGGTCAGCACCCCGCCGTTGGATCGCCCGTAGATGCCGGTCCGCCGCGGCGAGGTGATGCCGCGCCGGTGCAGGTCGGCCGCCACCGCCGCGAAGTCGTCGAAGGCCAGCTGCCGGTTTTCCTTGAGCACCGACTGGTGCCAGTCCGGCCCGAACTCGCCGCCGCCGCGGATGTTGGCCTGGACGAACACCCCGCCGTTCTCCAGCCACAGCTTGCCCATCTCGGGCTTGTAGGCGGGCGGGAACGAGACCTGGAAGCCGCCGTAGCCGAACAGGATGGTCGGCGCCGACCCGTCCATGGCCAGGTTGCGCGGGCGAGTGACGAAATAGGGTATCTTCACGCCGTCGGAGGAGGTGGCCTCGAACTGCTCGACCACATGGGTCGAGGCGTCGAACTTGGCGGGCGCAGAGCGCAACTCGCTCATCGCCCCCGCACCAACGTCGGCGAGGCTCAGGGTCGGGGGGGTCAGGAAGCCCTGGGTCGAGACGAACACCTCCCCCCGCGCCTTGGAGCTGTCGCCGAGGCCGACGGCGCTGTTGGCCGGGACCTCAAGGTCGACCCCGCGCCACCCTCCGCCCGTCGGGTCAAACCGCTTGAGCGTGCCGATGACATTGTCCGAGACCACCGCCAGAATGCTGTCGGACATGACCCTGACGCTGTCGAGGGACTGACGCTCGCCGGGAATGAAGACCGCCAGGGGGCGGGCCGCGGCCGGGTCCGCTCCGGCCAGCCCGTCGAGATCGGCCGACACGAGCGCGCCGGCCGGCAGTCCGGCCCAGGCCTCATCCAGGCTGAAGAGCAGGCGGTCGCCCATCGTACCGTTGACGCCGACCCGCGCAGGCAGGTTCAGCTTCACGGCCCGACCGTCGACCCAGCGCCAGGTTTCGGCCCGGAAGGTGTCGAGCGGACGGTGGAACAGCACCGCCTCGACCCGTCCGTCCTTGTCGCGATAGACGCTCGGGCTGACGCCATAGCCGCCGTCGCCCTGATCGCCGCGATAGACCTCGGTCACCTGCGCCAGCGTCTGGCCGCGCTTGAGCGCCTTGACGATGTAAGGATAACCTG
>JADGMZ010000117.1 GCA_015234495.1 Brevundimonas sp.
GACCAGTTCCGGGCGCTGGACCTGAACCGGGTCAAGACGCTGCTGCGCCAGCCGGTGATGGTCGACCTGCGCAACGTCTACCGCCCCGAGGACATGCGCGCCCGCGGCTTCCGCTACGCTTCGATCGGCAGGGGCTAGCGCAGGGTCGCCGCAACCAGCACCGGCCGTTCCTGGGCCCGGGCCTCGGCCTCGGGCAGCAGGGTCTGGCCCACGCCGATCACGAGCATGGCCGTGACCACCGCCGAGACGACCGCAATCGCGCCAAGTCGGACGCCGTCAGTGAATTCGTGGTCCGGCTGCACAGTGGCTCCCAGGTCGCACCCCCCTGCTATCCAGCATCTGCGGCCCGCCGCCGCAAGTCACGGAACAGTGTCCGACAGAAAAAGGCGGAGCCGGAGCCCCGCCTTCCTGTCGATATACCGGGAAACCGACGTCTAGCCGCGGAACGGACGGATCAGGATTTCGACGCGCCGGTTCTGGGCCTTGCCTTCGGCCGTGGCGTTGCTGGCGACCGGCTGGGATTCGCCGCGGCCGTCGACGTACAGCCGGTCGGCCAGGACGTTGCGGGTGACAAGGTACTGCGCCACCGACGAGGCGCGCCGGCGCGACAGGTCGAGGTTGAAGTCCTCGGCCCCGTCGGAATCGGCGTGACCGATGATGTCGACGACCGATTGGTCGTAGCGGTTCAGCACCGCCGCCACATCGTCGAGCGTCGCGTAGAAGCGCGGGTCGATCGAGGCCTGGGCGGTGGAGAAGCTGACGTCGGCGGGCATGCGCAGGACCAGGTTGTCGCCCTGGCGGGCGACGCCGACGCCGCTGCCGGACAATTCCGCCTCCAGCTCACGCTGCTGGCGATCCATATAGGCGCCGACGGCGCCGCCGCCGAGCGCGCCGATGCCGGCGCCGATCAGGGCGTTCTTGCGGCCCTCCTCGGAGTTGGAGGTGTTGGTCAGATAGCCGAGCACGGCCCCGCCGAGGGCGCCGGCCAGGGCGCCGGTGGCGGTGTTGTTGCGGCGCGGGGTCGAGCTGTAGGGGTCGGTGGTGGTGCAGGCGCCCAGCAGGGCGGCGACGCTGATGCCTGTGAGGACGAGTTTGGCGTGCATGGGGAAAGGGTCCTTCCTGTTCCGGGTTGACGTCGGAACGCGGTCTTACAGTCAAGGTTCCGACATGTACGGCGCCTGAACGATCCCGTGCAGCCCTCGCCCGCGGTCCGGCGCCCTCGCTTTGCCAAGATCGGCTCGCAGGGCGTATGGAAACGCCCGAAATCCATCAGAGGTCCCGCCATGGCTGACAGCCTGAGCTCCGCCACCGCTTCCCGCGCCATCGAACCCGTCTCGATGACGCTGTACGACAGCGACTTCCAGGCCTTCGCCGACCGGCTGGGGACCTCCTTCAAGCGGTACGGCTTCGCCGTCATCTCCGACCACGGCCTGGACGAGTCGGTGATCGGGTCCGCCGTGGACGACGCCAAGGCCTTCTTCGCCCTGCCGGAAGAGGTCAAGCGCCAGTACCACCAGCCGGGAACCGGGGGCGCGCGCGGGCTGACCCCGTTCGGGGTCGAGGCGGCCAAGGGGGCGACAGCGGTCGACCTCAAGGAGTTCTGGCACGTCGGGCGTGAGCTGCCGGAGGGTCACCCCTACCGCAAATATATGCGCGACAACGTCTGGCCGACGGAGGTCCCGGGCTTCCGCGAGCACCTGTACGGCATGTTCACGGCCATGGACGAGCTGGGGCGGCGCATCCTGCGCGCCATCGCCCGCTATCTGGAGCTGGGCGACGACTTCTTCGAGGACAAGGTCGAGCTGGGCAACTCCATCCTGCGCATGCTGCACTATCCGCCGGTGCCGGCCGACGCGCCGGGCGTGCGGGCCGGGGCGCATGAGGACATCAACGTCATCACCCTGCTGCTGGGCGCCGAGGAGGCCGGGCTGCAGCTGAAGGACGCCGACGGCCAGTGGCTGGACATCGCGCCGCCGCCGAACGCCCTGGTGGTCAACATCGGCGACATGCTGCAGCGGCTGACCAACCACGTGCTGCCGTCGACGACGCACCGGGTGGTCAATCCAGCCGCGGAACGGCGCGGCTTCGCCCGCTATTCGACGCCCTTCTTCCTGCACTTCAACCCGGACTTCGTGATCGAGAGCCTGCCGTCGACGGTGACGCCGGAGAACCCCGACCGCTACGCCGGCAAGGCGATCATGGCCGAGGACTTCCTGACCGAACGGCTGAAGGAAATCCGGCTGATCTGAGGGCGATACATTTCGGGCCCGACATGCTCGACAATGGCGTGCGCGGCATCGTCGACACAATCGACAAGCAAGACATGCCTGCGACGGCGGCCTATTTCGAGATGCGCAACTGGGTGATGTCGCGGCCGATGGCGGCGAAGGCTTCGGACAGGTCGCCGCCGCTGGCCGGCAGGTAGAAGTTCGCCGGCGTCGAGGCGCAGGCCTGCAGCATGTTGGCCGCACTGCCGCCCGAGGCGATCTGGAAGCCGACCGTGTAGACGAGCACGCCGCGGGCCTTCATCGCCGCGCACAGGGCCTTGCCCTGCTCGAACGGATCGCCGTTGTCGGCGTCGCAATCGATCTTGCCGGTGTTGCTGCCCGAGCCGTCGCCGGCCTGGCGGGAGATGACGCCCTTGCAGTAGGGGGTGTTGAACTCGCCGTCGGTCATGATGATCACGGCTTTCAGGGTATTGGCGGTGTTGTAGCCGGCCGCGCTGTTCGACGGCCACAGGCTGTTGAAGTTCGGCGACACCATATACCAGCCCCAGGCGATGCCGATCTGGCCCGCGGTCGAACCCTCGACGGTGTAGTCGTTGATGGCGTTCTTGAGCGTATTCCTGTTGCTGGTCAGGGGCTGCAGGGTGGCGTCCAGGCAGGTGTTGCTGGAGGCGCTGGGATAGTTGCGGCCCACCCGGGCGCTGGACGGCGAGGCGTCGGTATAGGCCTGGGCCCCGGTGCGCTCGGTGACGCAGCTGCTGATCTGGTGGGTCTGCAGGTCGCCGTACATGTTCTCGAAGGCGAAATAGGTGCAGCCCTGCTGCGCGCACCAGGCGCGGCCGCCCGAGGTGTAGGGGCTCAGCGCCGAGGCGTTGGGGTCGATGGTGAAGGTGTTGGTGGTGACGTTGCCGACCAGGAAGGTGTCATTGTTGATCTGCGTCATCCCGTTGACGCCGGTGATGTAGACGTAGTCGTTGTTGGCCATGCCGTGGCCGTTGGCGGTGATCGTGATCGAGCAGTCGTTGTTCTGGCAGCGCCGCACCTTGGCGTTGCCGGAATAGTACCCCCAGTTGCGGCCGTCGATGCGGCTTCCGTTGAGCGAATAGAGCTCGAAGGTGTCGCGGGTCTTGTTCCGGACGCGGTACGCCTTGTTGTTCAGCTGGGTCATCCCGCCGGCGCCGGTGATCCAGATCACGTCGTCATTGTTGAAGCCGTGGCCGTTCGAAGTGATTTTCACGGGCCGCTCGCGGGAGGCGCCGGTGATGGTCTTCTCGGTCCCGACGAGATTGATGACCGCGCCTGTGATGTTGGCGTAGCCGGCCGCGGCGCCGCGGGCGGCGTTGGCGTTGGAGCCGAGGTTCACGCCCATCGAATAGGGCACGAGGGCCAGCTTCGAATAGTAGGGGCTCTGGACCGGCTGGACGATGATGTCGACCAGGTCCTTGGCGGCGGCCTTCAGGTCATTGATGCGCTGGCCGGCCATCGAGCCGGTGACGTCGAGGACCAGGGCGACCTCAAGGTTGCGCGACGACCGGTCGACCTCGGAGTGGCTGCCGACCGGCAGATAGTCGTCCATCAACTGGCCGTAGGGCGGCAGGAAGATGTTGGCGACGAGGGTCTTCACCTGCACCCTGGCGTCAGCGACGACCACGTCGTCCCCGCTGAGGATGAAGGAGGTCTGATCCTCTTCGAGGGTCACATTCGGATAGGCTTGGAGATTGGCCTTCAACGCCGCCAGGCCGATGCGCTGCAGATCCTCGTGCCGGGTGTAGGGCGAACGGGCGGCGGCCAGGGCGGCGGCGTCGAGGGCGTCCTGGAGATTGACCCGGACCGTCGACATCCGGTGGATGTCGACGCCGCCCAGGGTCATCAGGATCAGGACCGGCAGGCTGAGGCTGAACAGCATGGCGACGTTGCCGCGGACGTCGTGGGCCAGCCGGCGGACGAAGCCCCGCGCGCCGTCGACAACACCCCTGATCCAGGTTTTTCGCCCCATTGCCGATCCCAGCCGCCCTTGCCGCCGGCGCAGCCCGCCTACGGTCGTCCGGGGACTATGGCGCAAGTCGGTTAAGAGAAGCGCCAACAGCGAAAGTTAACGAGACCCGCGTTCGGCGAGTTGATCAGGTCTCCCAGCCGCAGCCCTCGCCGCGGTTCTGTTCGGTCAGCCAGGTGTTGAGCGGGGCGAAATAGGCGGCGATGGCCGAGGCGTCGTTCTCACGCTGGCCGGTGAAGGCCTGCATCGCCTCGGGCCACGGGCGCGACTGGCCCATCTCCATCATGGCGTTGAAGCGCTCGCCCACGTCCTTGTCGCCGTAGATCGAGCAGCGGTGCAGCGGCCCGGTCCAGCCGGCCTGTTCGCAGGCGGCGCGGTGGAACTGGAACTGGTAGATGTGGGCCAGGAAGTAGCGCGTGTACGGGGTGTTGCCCGGGATGTGGTATTTGGCGCCCGGGTCGAAAGCGTTCTCCGGACGCGGCCCCGGCGGCGTCAGGCCCTGGTATTTCAGCATGTCGGCGGTCCAGGCGTCGTTGTACTCTGCCGGCGTCGTCTCGCCCGAGAACACGTCCCAGCGCCAGCGGTCGACCATCAGGCCGAAGGGCAGGAAGGCGATCTTGTCGAGCGCCATCTTGAGCAGGAAGGGAATGTCCTCCTCCTCGCCCGGCACGGCGTCCAGCAGGCCGATCTGCTGCAGATAGGTCGGGGTGGTCGCCGACAGGCCGACGAAATCGCCGATGGCCTCGTGGAAGCCGTCGTTCGCGCCGTTCTTGAACAGGAAGGGCTGATCCTTGTAGGCGCGCTGGTAGAAGTTGTGACCCAGTTCGTGGTGGACGGTGTAGAAGTCGTCGGCGTTCACCTGGGTGCACATCTT
>JADGMZ010000118.1 GCA_015234495.1 Brevundimonas sp.
CCGCGTGCACACGCTGATGCGAGTGGCACCCGCGTTGTCGAGGTCCCAGGCGGCGGAGTGGCGGACCGCATCGCGGTCCTCCGGCCGGGTGATCATCGACCGCTCCCAGAAGGTCTGCGGCAGGGGCGCCATGCCCAGCGAGGTGTAGAAGCCCTCGCCGGTCTTCACCATCCGTTCGGCGTCGTAGTCCTTCTCGCGCAGCAGTTCGGTCAGGTCGTAGCTGGACTCGCCGCCGGTCGCGGGGGCCACCACGTCATAGATGTTGCCCCACTGCTGCGACCACATGTTGCCCAGCAGGTCGGCCCGGATGGGGCCGCTGTCGGGCTGGACCGCGTCGCCGTACTTGGCGTTGAGGCGGCTGCGGACGTAGCAGTGCAGGTTCTCGTAGAAGGGCTTCACCTGCTCCCACAGCCGGTCGGTCTCGGCGGCGAAGGCGTCGGGCTCCATGTCGTAGCCGGCGCGCCACATGGCGCCGGTATCGGCGAAGCCGAGCTCGCGCGAGCCCTCGTTGGCGATCTCGACCATGCGGGCGTAGTCGGGCGCCATCTGCGGCGAGACGCTGCGCCAGCCCTCGTACAGGGCCTTGAGCTCGGCCGGGTCGCGGCTCTCGGCCATCAGGATCGAGGCCTCGTCGAGTGTGATCTGGCGGCCCTTGAACTCGAACTTGCCGGTGGCGTAGGTCGAGTCCAGGCGGGTGGTGATGTCGGCCAGCTCCGCCGCGGCGCCGGGGCGGTTGGGGGCCGGCAGAACGATGCCGAGGCGCAGCAGGTTCAGCTTGCGGCGGACGTCGGCGGGGACCTCGACATCGTTGAAGCGAGCCGCGCCGTTGGCCAGTTCGACCTGCAGCTCGGTGTATTCGGCGTTGATCTTCGACTCCAGCCACATGGTGTCGAAGGTGATGTTCGTCGCGCGGGTCCACTGGATGCGGGCGGCCTCCTCGCTGAGGGCGGCGAGGCGTTGCTCGGCGTCGGCGACGAAGGCGGCGGCGGTTTCGGCGGAGGCACGCGCCGGCGGATTGGCCGCGATCTCTTCCGCGGTGTCGAGCGCGGCTTCATCGGCCGCGGCCCATCCGTTTGCGGCGCCGCTCGCGCAGCCGACCATGCCGAGCGTCAGGGCGCAGGCCGCGGCGGCCGTCATCAGGGTACGCTTCATCGGATCCTCCTCGCGGCCTCCCGCCGCGCTTCGGCCGCAAGGGAAGCCAGGGAAGCTGTCAGGTCAAGCTTGACCGTCAGCCCAGGACGCAGGCGGCGAGACCGTCGGCGCGCACCGTGCCCATGGCGGCCTGCACGCGGGCGGCGCGGCGGCGGATGTAGGGGCCCGGCGAGGCGGCGTCGTAGCGGCGGGGCGACGGCAGGATGGCGGCCAGACGGGCGGCTTCGCGCGGACTCAGGTCGGCGGCGGACTTGCCGAACCAGTGCCTGGCCGCCGCCTCGGCGCCGTAGACGCCGGGAGCCCATTCGGCGACGTTGAGATAGACCTCCATGACCCGGCGCTTGCCCCACAGGGTCTCGATCAGGACGGTGTAGCCGGCCTCGAATCCCTTGCGGACCCAGTCGCGGCCGGGCCACAGGAAGACGTTCTTGGCGGTCTGCTGGCTGATGGTCGAACCGCCGCGCAGGCGGCCGCCTTTTTCATTGGTCCTCAGAGCCTTTTCGATCGCCTCCAGGTCAAAGCCGCGGTGGCTGCAGAAGCGGGCGTCCTCGGCGGCGATCACCGCCTCGACCAGGCGGGGCGAGATGTCGTCGAGGGGCTTCCATCGGTAGCTGAGCCCCTCCCCCTCGACGGCGCGGGTGACCATCAGGAAGGTCAGGGGCGGCGGGACCAGCCGGTGGATGGCGACTGAGCCGAGCACGAGGCCCACCAGGATCGTGACCACGGTCAGGATCGGTCGGCGCTTCCGGGTCCGCGGCTGCTTGGTCATGCGGCGAGGGTGGAGCCGAAGCGCGGCCGGGGGCAAGAGGGCTGTCCCTCCCCGTCCCGGGGAGGGCGGGCGGCGCGAAGCGACGGCCGGGTGGGGGCGGCGTCATGGGCGGGAACGCCGGCGCGGTGTGGTCTGGCCCTTCCCACCCGGCCGCTGCGCGGCCCCCCTCCCCGAGGCGGGGAGGGAGAGGAGAGCGAAGCCCGGACCGCCGGCGACGGCCGGGTCGGGGCGGCGCCATGAGCGGGAACGCCGTCGGGTGTGGTCTGGCCCTTCCCACCCGGCCGCTGCGCGGCCCCCCTCCCCGGGACGGGGAGGGAAAGGCGGGCGTACGAGCGGCTAGGCCTCGGCGATCCCGGCCTGGCCGTCCTCGTCGGCCCAGGCGACGCGGGTGGCGTCGGGGCTCATGACGAGGGCGGTGATGGCGGGGCCCTTTTCGGCCTTGAGGAAGTTCAGCCCCTGCCCCGCCGGGTCGGCGAGCCAGACGCGGCCGTCGTCGAGGCCGGCGGCGAGGACCGGGTGTTTCGGCTGCGACGCCACAAGGGCCACCAGGCTGCCCTCGTCGAAGCCGATCTCGGTGGCTTCGCGGCCCATCGGCCCGTTGGAGCCGATGAACGGCCACAGCACCGCGCCCTGGGCGCCCGAGGTGGCCAGCAGCTGGCCGTTGGACAGGAAGCTCATCGACCGCACCTTGGACGGATAGCCGCCCATGCGCAGGTTCTTCTGGTCCTTGATGCGCCAGCCGTGCAGCTGGTTGTCCTGCATGGCGGTGATGACGAAGGCGCCGTCGGGCGACCAGGCGACGCCGGTGTGCGAGCCGGCCCATTTGAGGAAGGTCGGCTTCTGCTCGGCGATGCGGGCGAACCACAGGGCCGCGCCGCCGTAGGTCGAGGTCGCGATGCGGCGGCCCTTCGGCTCGAAGGCGACGCCGGAGATGGTGCGTTCGTGGGCGAAGTCGCGGCGGAAGCCGCCGTCCTTCGCGTCGATCACCGACAGGGTCTTGCCGGCGGAGAAGGCGATCAGGCCGCTCTCGGCCGAGGCGTCGATGGCGTCGATCCACTGCCCCCTGGCGGTCGCCAGAACACCCGCCTCGCCGCGCCGGTGCCAGATGACCCGGCCATCGTCGCCGCCGGTGACCACGCCGTCGCCGGAGGGGTGGACCGCGGCGCACAGGATGGCGCCGTCATGGGCGGCGCTGAACTCGCCGCCCTCGAAGCGCACCGAGCCGTCGCCGAGGGCGAAGACGGCGCTGGTCCGGTCAAACAGGGCGGCGGTGACCTGGGCGTCGTAGGCGTGGGTTTTCATGCGGTCGGTTTAGGGCGCCCGGCGGGGCGCGCAAGGTCAGGCGCCATGCACCTCGACCCAGCGCCGGGTCATCAGCTCCGCATTGGCGTAGGCCTCCTGCAGCTCGACGCTCCAGTAGTGCAGGCGGTCCAGCGGGATGGGCTTGCCGGAGACGGCGCAGCGGACGAAGTCGCCGGGCTGCAGAACGTGAAAGTCCGGCGTGTCGTAGCGCACGACCGCTTCGCGGTCGGCCGCCGGAAGAGGCTTGGGCGGCGGGTTCATTCGCTGGCTCCGAAGGCAGGGCCCGGACGGCGGGAGTCGCAGCGGATCAGGCGGGAGTCGGCGACGGCGGCCTGACGGTGCACGACCGCGGCCTGGTATTCGGGGTCATGCAGCATGTCGAGGAAGGCCGCGCCGGAGGGGTATTCGGCGATGAAGGCCAGGTCCCAGGCCTCGTCGGCCGGGCCGATGACGGTCAGCTGCGGCCGGCCCAGCCAGATCTGGCGGCCGCCGGCGCGGGCGAAGGGGGCGGCGGCGGCGCGGCCGTAGGCGGCATAGGCCTCAGCCCCGCTGACGTCGCGGTTGATGGCCGGGGCGTCATTTTCGGCATAGGCGGCGCGTTCGCGGAGGCGCAGCAGGTTGAGCATGGCGATCGGCCGGTCGGACGGCAGATCGCGGAAGGCCGCCATCGCCTCGCGGGTGGGATCGACCGAGCCGGTCATGCCGCGCAGGCCTCAAAACCGGCCTTCAGCTGGGCCTCGTCCAGCTCGCGACCGATGAAGACGGCGCGCGACCAGCGGCGCTCCTTCTCGCCCCAGGGCTGCTGCAGATCGCCCTCGAGGATCATGTGCACGGCCTGGAAGACCAGCCGGCGGTCCTCGCCGGCGACGTCGATGATGCCCTTGGCGCGCAGGATGTTCTGGCCCTGCTCGCCGAGCAGCCGGTCGAGCCAGGCAGTGAATTTCTGACCGTCCATCGGGCGGTCGAGCGACAGGGAGATGCCCTTGATGTCGTCCTCGTGCGAATGTCCGCGAGCGCCGTGGGCGTGGTCATGATCGTGCCCGTGGTGAGGGTGGTCGTGGCCGCAATGCTCGTCATGGACGTGGCCCTCCTCGCCGTGCGGCGGGTTGGCGAACTCGGGATTGATATCGAGGATGCGGCCGAGGTCGAAGCCGCTGAGGCCCAGCACCTGGTCCAGCGGCACGTCGGCGCGGGTGGCGCGGGTGATCGGGGCCAGGGGGTTCAGCTTGCGCAGCCGGCGCTCGACCTCGGCGAGCTCGGCCTCCGAGGCGAGGTCGACCTTGTTGAGGATGATGCGGTCGGCGAAGGCGACCTGCTCGCGAGCCTCCTTCGAGTCGTCCAGCCGGGCCATGACGTGTTTGGCGTCGACCAGGGCGGTGACGCTGTCCAGCTCGGTCTTCGCCTTGACGTCCTCGTCGACGAAGAAGGTCTGGGCCACGGGGCCGGGGTCGGCGAGGCCGGTGGTCTCGACGATGATGGCGTCGAAGGCGGGCTTGCCCGGGCGCTGGCGCTTCATCAGGCCGGAAACGACGCGGATCAGGTCGCCGCGCACGGTGCAGCAGACGCAGCCGTTGTTCATCTCGAACACTTCCTCGTCGGCCCCGACCACGAGGTCGTTGTCGATGCCGATCTCGCCGAACTCGTTGACGATCACGGCGTAGCGCTTGCCGTGCTGTTCGGTGAGGATGCGGCTGAGCAGCGTCGTCTTACCGGCCCCGAGATAGCCGGTGAGCACGGTCACCGGGATCTTCTGGGAGGCGGCGAGGGGGGAAGCATCGGACATGGAAGGCCTGGGTCGATTGCGCGGTGACGGAACGTCAGGCTGTTATATTGTATCAACGGGCGTCCAT
>JADGMZ010000119.1:0-12797 GCA_015234495.1 Brevundimonas sp.
GGGCGACCACGCTGTGCTGCAAGGTCGCCTCGGTGCGGACTCCCGGCGCCCGGGTCTGGCCCTCGAAGGCCGGCGTCTGGTTCGGGGCGTTGGCCGGCCGGGTCTCGACGGGCGAGGAATCGCCGGTCGGGACGCGGACCTGATCCTGGCCTTCGGCGCCGCAGGCGGCGGCCAGGGCCACGGCGGCCACGGAGACGGCGAGAGCGATGAGACGCATGGCGGCACCCTTGTGCGACGGAGGTCTGGAAAGCCGGACAATGGCCGTTCCGGTTCCCGACCGCCAGTGTCGCCTGCAACGACTTGAATCCGCCAGCGCCCCCCTCTATAGGCACGCCTCTTCCGGCGGACAGGCCAGTTCCCGCCGGAGCCCTTCCGGGGCTGGGTAGCTCAGCTGGTTAGAGCGGTGGATTCATAACCCACAGGTCGGCGGTTCGAGCCCGCCCCCAGCCACCATCCTTCATCAGCGGAAATCAGCGCGCGCGGCAGGTCCGCCGGATGCGCAGCGCCATCTGGCGTTCGCCGGCCTCGTTGGCCATGGCGCGGGCCTCGCGGCACTTGCCCTCATTGATGAGGGCCTGGATGCGTTCGGCCAGTTGCACCCGCTCGGCGCCGTACTCCGCCTCGGCCTCCTCGGGCGTCATGGCGTTGCGACGGCGCATCTCCTCGCTCTCGAAACGCCAGCTCTCCTGGCCGCCCGTCGTCCGGGCCGGCGATCCGACGGGCGCCCGGGGCATCTGGTAGGCCGCCTGTTGCGCCGCAGCCGGGGACGGCAGGGCCAGGGCCGACAGACAGAGCGGCAGGGCCAGCGAGCCCGCGATGGCAGCCATCTTCGCGATGCGGAACGTCATCAGCCTGACCTCCTGTAGCGGGACGCGCGCCCCGGTTGCGGTGACCCGATCATACCACGGCGTTCGCCGGGCGTCAGCGCGGCAACCGCCGGCCGGTTGTCGCGTTCACGGCAAAGGTTCAAACGCCGAAGGGGACTCGCCATGCGCATTCACGCCGCCGCCATCGCCGCCATTTCAGCCCTCGCCCTGGGGGCCGCCGCCTGCACCGAGGCCGAGCAGGACAACGCCCAGGCCGACGCCAACGAAGCCGCCGCCGACACCGGCGCGGCGGCCCAGGACGCCGGCTCCGCGCTCAAGGAAGAGGCCGCCCAGGTCGGCTCCGCCATCGCCGCGGGGGCCGGCGAGGTCGCCCAGGAGATCGACGAGGGCACCGACCGTCTGGCCCGGGAGGCCGACGAGCAGGAGGCCGAAACGGCGCGGGATACGCGCGGGAACTAGGCTTCGGCCAGCAGGGCGTCGACCAGGGCCCGCGCCTCGGGGCTGGCCCAGTCGGCCTCGCCGGAGAAATGGGCGCGGATGCGGCCCTGGCGGTCCAGCAGGACGGTCTGGGGCATCTTGCCCTTGCCCGGAAGTTCGAAGGGCAGCTGGAATTTCATGTCGCTGTACAGCGGCAGGGGCTCGTGCACGTCAATGAAGTTGCGGGCGTCGGCGACCTCGTCGGGGGTGCGGTCGACGTTGATGGGCAGGACGACAAGGTCGGAGTCGGCGTAGACCTCGGCCAGGCGGGCGAGGGTCGGCATCTCGGTGCGGCACGGCGCGCACCACATGGCCCAGAGGTTGACCACCACCACCTTGCCGCGGAAGGCGGACAGGGTGGTGTCCGCGCCGTCGCGGGTCTGGAACACGTATTCAGGGGCGATCGCGAGCGCGGCCGGGGTCTCGAGGCGGGCGATGGAGCCGGTGGCGAAGCGGGCCAGTTCGCTCTTCGCCGGAGCGGCGGGGGCGGCGGCTTTGTCGAACAGGTCGGGTTTGGCGTATAGGAGCGCCGCGCCGCCGGCGACGCCGCCCAGCAGCCCCGCCGCGACGACGCCCACGATCACCTTCGAGACCTTCATGACCGGACCGACGCCTCCTGACCGCCAGACCAAAGCCGACGCGGCGGCGAAAGGTCAAGACATGTGGGGCGGACGCTTCTCGGCCCGGCCGGCCGAGATCATGCAGGCGATCAACGTCTCCATCGGCGTCGACCGGCGGCTGTGGGCGCAGGACCTGGCGGGTTCGCGCGCGCACTGCCGGATGCTGGCGGCGAAAGGCATCGTGTCGCAGGCCGACGCCGAGGCCATCCTGGGCGGGCTGGACGCCATCGAGGCCGAGATGCGGGACGGGAGCTTCCCGTTCCGCGACCGGTTCGAGGACATCCACATGAATGTGGAGGCGCGGCTGGCCGAGCTGATCGGCGAACCGTCGGGGCGGCTGCACACGGCGCGGAGCCGCAACGACCAGGTGGCGACCGACTTTCGCCTTTGGGTGCGCGACGCCTGCGATGCGGCGGTCGAGCAGTTGCAGGGGCTGCAGCGGGCGCTGCTGGCCAGGGCGGAGCCGCACGCCGGCGACCTGATGCCCGGTTTCACCCATCTGCAGCCGGCCCAGCCGGTGACCTTCGGCCATCACTTGATGGCCTATGTCGAGATGTTCGGGCGCGACGCGGGGCGGTTCTCCGATGCGCGGACGCGGATGAACGAGAGCCCGCTGGGGGCCGCGGCCCTGGCAGGATCGCCCTTCCCCATCGACCGTCAGATGACGGCGGCCGAGCTGGGCTTCGACCGGCCGATGGGCAATTCGCTGGACGCGGTGTCCGACCGTGATTTCGCCCTCGAGAGCCTGGCGGCGGCCACCATCTGCGCCGGCCACCTGTCGCGGCTGGCGGAGGAGATCGTGGTGTGGATGACGCCGCAGTTCGGCTTCGTCACCCTGCCCGACGACCTGACCACCGGCTCGTCGATCATGCCGCAGAAGCGGAACCCGGACGCCGCCGAGCTGGTGCGGGCCAAGACCGGGCGGATCATGGGCTCGCTGGTGGCCCTGTCGACGGTAATGAAGGGCCTGCCGCTGGCCTATTCCAAGGACATGCAGGAGGACAAGCCGCCGGTGTTCGAGGCCTTCGACGCCCTGACCCTGGCGCTGGGCGCGATGACGGCGATGGTTTCGGCCCTGAAGCCGGACACCGGGCGGATGCGGGCGGCGGCCGGCTCCGGCTTCTCCACCGCCACCGATCTGGCCGACTGGCTGGTGCGCGAACTGGATCTGCCGTTCCGCAAGGCGCACCACGTGACCGGGGCGGCGGTGAAGCGGGCCGAGGCCCTGGGCGTGGACCTGGCGCAACTTCCTCTGGCTGAGCTGCAATCGCTTGAGGCGGGCGTCACGGAAGCGGTTTACAAGGTGCTCACCCCCGAGGCTTCCTGCGCCAGCCGCCAGAGCTTCGGGGGCACGGCGCCGGAACAGGTCCGGGCGCGCATCGCCGAATGGAAGACGCGTCTCGCGTAGAGGGATTGGCAGCATGAAGAAACTGGTTCTGACGGGCGCCGCCGCCCTGATCGCCGTCTCCGCCGCGGGATGCGGACGGATGGCCGACCTTGACGCGCCGCCGGCCAAGCGCACCGAGCGCAGCCTGCCCGATGCCCGCGGCCCCGGGCCGGTGGAGCCGGCCACGGTCTACCGGCCGCCCAGCCAGGCGCCGATCGACGGCGGGCCCAGCTCGAACCCCTACGGCGGTTCGGGTTCGAATCCGCGCTAGGCCCTTGCACCATTTCGACCGGATCGACGGGGCGCTCCACGCCGAGGGCGTGCCGCTGGAGGCCCTGGCCGAGGCCGTCGGCACGCCGTTCTACGCCTATTCGACGGCGACCCTGACGCGGCACTACGGCCTGCTGCGTGAGGCGGTGGAGACGCACCGCGCCTCCCTGGGCGACGCCCTGATCGCCTTTGCGGTGAAGGCCAATTCCAACCTGTCGGTGCTGGCCACCCTGGCCCGGATGGGCAGCGGGGCCGACACCGTGTCCGAAGGCGAAATCCGGCGGGCGCTGAAGGCCGGGGTTCCGGCCGGACGCATCGTCTTCTCGGGCGTGGGCAAGAGCGACGCCGAACTGGCCTTCGCCATTGAAGCGGGGGTGCGCCAGATCAATGTCGAGAGCGCCGTCGAGCTGGAGCGGCTGATCGGCATTTCAGCGGATGTGGGGGCGGCCGACAGGGGCGCGGCGCCCCAGATCGCCATCCGGGTCAATCCGAAGATCGGGGCCGGGGGGCACGCCCGGATCACCACCGGCGGGGCGGCCGACAAGTTCGGCGTGCCGGCCGAGGAGGCCCCGGCCCTGTACGCCCGCGCCGCGGCCTCGCCGCATGTGACGCCGGTCGGGCTGGCCTGTCACATCGGCAGCCAGATCACGATGCTGGAGCCGCTGGAGGGGGCGTTCCGGGCCCTGCGCGAGATGACG
The DNA here is from genome assembly GCA_015234495.1 of Brevundimonas sp. Taxonomy (GTDB): domain Bacteria; phylum Pseudomonadota; class Alphaproteobacteria; order Caulobacterales; family Caulobacteraceae; genus Brevundimonas. The sequence goes on from JADGMZ010000119.1 coordinate 4,280, forward strand.
CTGGCGCTGCGGGCCGAGGGCTTTCCGGTCAGTCGCCTGGACCTCGGCGGCGGGCTGGGCGTGCCCTATCACGGCCAGACCGACCTGCCCTCGATCGAGGCCTATGTCGGCATGGCGGCGGGGGTGCTCGACGGGCTGGGGGTCGATACGGTGTTCGAACCAGGGCGACTGCTGGCGGCCAACGCCGGGGTGCTGGTCAGCCGGGTCATCCAGGTCAACGCCCGCAGCGACGGCCGGCGCTTCCTCGTGCTGGACGCGGGCATGAACGACCTGATGCGGCCGGCGCTCTATGACGCCTTCCACGACCTCGTTCCGGTAAGGGCGCGTGAGGGGGCGGTGGGCCGGTACGACCTGGTCGGGCCGATCTGCGAGTCGACGGACGTGTTCGCCCGGGACCGGGAGCTGTCGCCCCTGCAGGCCGGCGATCTGGTCGCCTTCATGAGCGCGGGGGCCTACGGAGCGGTGCTGGCCAGCGAATACAATTCGCGACCGCTGGTCCCGGAGGTGCTGGTCGACGGCGACCGCTGGGCGGTGGTGCGGAAACGCCCGGCCCATGAGGAGATGTGGGCGCGCGAGCCGCGGGCGGAGTGGCTGGCCTAAGCCCCCTCCCCGTTACGTGCCGGGAGAAATAATTTGCCCCGGCCATCCGTGAAATTCGGTGTGGCGGAGTCGACAGAGTCGACATCCGACTTTTGAGTATTCAAGGACTTGCGAATTCGCCCGGGTCGAGTGCGCGGGGCTGCTTGGGAGGATTTTACCCTCTGGCGGCCGGAACCGGGCGCCGGAATGCGCGCCGGGGCGGCAGCTGTGCGGGGGTTTCACCTGTCAAAGACCGGGCCGGCGCCGGACGCCCGGTGGGCAGTGTGGGCCCCTCGCTTCCTCAGGTGGGAAGATCGGCTCGAGAAAAGACGAGGCGTCTGATGTTGCTGCCTAATTTTGTGACAATCGGACCATAATTTCGCGGATTGTCCGCAAACGGCGCCGCCCATCCTGCTTTGGTCATCCTCCGGCGAGCGCCGCGAGACCGGGGAACCCGGCGGCGCCGAAGGCGACCTGTTCAGGCAGGCTGTCACTGGCGGCGGCGCTCCCGGCAGGGTCGTGCTCGCGCGCGCCGCTGGCCCCCTGGCGGAACCCGTCCTAGTCCAGGGCGCAGATGTCCGGGAGGCCGCGGAGCGCGCCCTGGTGGTCGAGGCCGTAGCCGACGAGGAAGCGGTCGGGAGCCTCCCAGCCGACGAAGTCGGGTTCCGGCGCGCGCGGCCTGGGCCAGGGCTTGCGGGCGAAGACGCAGGTCAGGACCTCGGCGGCGCCGGCCTCGCGGGCGATGCGCACGGCCTCGGCGAGCGACAGGCCGGTGTCGAAGACGTCGTCGACGATGAGCACCTTGCGGCCGGCCAGGGAGCGCTGGAACGGGGCGTGGACGTCGATGCGGCCGCGGCTCGACTGTTCGTCGCCGTAGGAGGCCAGCCACAGGGCGTCGAAGCGGAGGTTGCGGCCGAGACGCGACAGCGCCCGGGTCAGATCGGCGGCGAACCACAGGCCGCCGGTGAGCAGAACCGCCGCCACGGTGTCGTCGTCGGTGACGGGGGCGATCCGGCCGGCCAGGTCGGCGACGATGCGCGCGACCTCCGCCTCGGGCAGAAGGACGGTGGGGGTCGGGGTGTCAGCCATGCGAGGCGGATACCGCCTGCGGGCCCGGAGAGTCGATAGCCGCCGGCACTGCATCGATCGGGCGCATGTCCAGCGGGGCGGTGACATCCGGCGCGAGGGCGGGTCGCAGACCGGCGGCCTGGGCCGAAGGCGCCGGCGATTCCACGGCCGGTGCGGCGGGAAGCGGACGCGCCCGGGCCGGCGCCACGCGGGCCGGGGCCGGCCCGGGCGCGGCGGCGCCGTCCAGCACGAAGGCGACGCCCACGCCCTCGCCCTTGCTGCCGGGATCGGGAATCAGGGCGGCGAAACCCTGGACCTTGCCGGGCAGAACGGGGGCGGCGTCGATACGGACCACGGCGTGGCCGATCTCGGCGCCGTGGCGATCGAGCAGGGCGACGCGGACGGGGGGGGCGACGCGCTCCTCGTCGCGGACGTTGCGCAGGGCGCCGGAGACCAGAACCTTGGCCGGATCGTTGGGCGCGGCGCGGGCGGAGATGGCCTCGAACTCCAGGCCGGTCGGGTTCACGGTCAGGCCGACGGCGTCGTAGGCGGCGGCGGCGCGGGGCGCCATCTCGACCACCTCGACCCGGAACAGCCAGGCGGCCGCGAGCAGGGCCGCGAAACCGGAGGCGATGGCGGCCCAGACCACGCCATGGGCGGCGGCGCGGCGCAGCCGGCGCTGCTGCTCGGCGCGGGCGCGGAAGGCGCGGGGCAGTTCGGGAGCCGGCGTCTCGGCCAGGGATTCGCCGGAGTCGGCCGACTCCTCGCGGCGGGCGAAGGCGGCGGGCTCGATTCCGGGCGGCGAGGCCGACAGTTCCAGCGGCTCCTCGAGGGTCGCGCGCCAGGTGTGTTTGCAGTTCTGGCAGCGCACGGTGCGGCCGCCCGGGCCGATCGCTTCATCGGGGGTGAAATAGCTGGTGGCGCAGGACGGGCAGGTCAGTATCATGTGCGCTGACTGAGAGGCTCTTCGCCCCCTCCCGTCGCGGCCGAACGGCCGCGTCCTGACCCAAAATCGATGCCCGTCCAGCCCCGCCGCGCCGCCCTGACCGACTCCGCGACCGAGACCGTCCGCCTTTCGGGGGTGGGCTTCGGCTATGCGGACGGCCCGGACGTGCTGCGGGACGTTAACCTCATCCTGCCAGCGGGCTCTTTCCACTTCCTTACCGGTCCCTCGGGGGCGGGGAAGTCGACCTTGCTGGCCCTGCTGACCCTGGCGCGGCGACCGACGAGGGGCGAACTGGTCCTGTTCGGCGAGGACGCGGGCCGATCGCCGCGGTCCGCCCTGCCCGGCTTTCGCCGGCGCATGGGCGCAGTGTTCCAGGATTTCCGGCTGCTGGACCACCTGTCGGCCTTCGACAACGTCGCCCTGCCGCTGCGGCTGGCGGGCGTGAAGCGCGACAGCTACGCCGCCGACGTGTCGGAGATGCTGGACTGGGTCGGGCTGGGCGAGCGCATGGACGACCGGCCGCCGACCCTGTCGGGCGGCGAGAAGCAGCGGCTGGCCATCGCCCGGGCGGTGGTGACGCGGCCCGAGCTGATCATAGCCGACGAGCCGACCGGCAATGTCGACGCAGCCATGGCCGAGCGGCTGCTGAAGCTGTTCCAATCGCTGAATCGGCTGGGCACGACGGTGCTGATCGCCACCCACGACGCGACGCTGGCGGAGGCCTCGGGGGCCCCGGTGCTGCAGCTCGAGGGCGGCCGCATCCGCGGGGGCGGGGCGTGATCGCGCGGCTGACGCGGCTGCGGGCGTCCATCCTGCCGCGCGACGGCGGCGGCGAGCCGTGGCTGGCGGCGGTGATCGCCGTGCTGTGCTTCCTGGCCTGCCTGTCGGCGGTAGGCGCCATGTCGGCCGACCGGGCGGCGCACGGCTGGGCCCGGCAGCTGCGCAGCGAGGCGACGGTGCAGGTGCGGCCGCGGGTCGACGAGACCGGCGCCGAGGCGGCGGCGCGGGCCGCGCAGACGCTGGCCGGGATCGACGGGGTCGAGGAGGCCGAGGCCATGGACCGCGAGACGGCCGAGGCGCTGCTGCGTCCGTGGGTCGGGGACGCGGTGCTGCCCGACCTGCCCCTGCCGCATCTGGTCACCGTGCGCCTGGACCGCGAGGCGCCGGCCAGCGCGGTCAGCCTGAGCCGCGCCCTGGCCGAGGCGGGGGTGGACGCGTCCGTGGACGACCACAGCCTGTGGCGCAGCGAGGTGGAGCGGTCGGCGGCCCTGATCACCGCCCTCGCCGTGGCCGCCTTCCTGCTGACCGCCGGGGGCGCGGGCGCGGCCATCGTCTACGCCACCCAGGCGGGGATGGCGGCCCAGCGGGGGGTGATCGAAACGCTGAGCCTGAACGGGGCCGCGGACGGTCGCATCGCCGGCCTGTACCAGACTCGTTACGCCCTGCTGGCCGCCGGGGGCGGGGCCGCCGGGGCCGGGGCGGCCATGCTGCTGGTGGCGGGGCTGCGCTTTCTCGGCGGGGCGGACGGGGTGACGCCGGCCCTGCCGGTGGCGTGGAGCGATGTGCTGATGCTCTCGCCATGCCCGCTGCTGGCGGCTACGGTGGCGCTTGTCGCCGCGCGCATGACGGCGCTGGCGCGTCTGCGGGGCGGTCGCTAGATTAACGCCATGAAGTTTCTGACCTTCGTCGCCATCATCGGGGTGATCTGGCTGGTCGGGCTGTTCGCCTTCGCCGACCGGGTGCGCGGCTATACGCCCGCGGCCGAGCCAGCGCGCGCCGACGCCATCGTGGCCCTGACCGGCCCCTCGGCCGAGCGGGTCAACGCCGCCATCCGCCTGCTTGAGCAGGACAAGGGCCAGCGGGTGCTGATCTCGGGCGTCAACCGCGAGGTGCGCCGCCAGGAGCTGCGGGCGCTGACCCCCGGCTCGAGCAAGCTGTTCAACTGCTGCGTCGACCTCGGCTTCGAGGCCGAGGACACCATCGGCAACGCCCAGGAGATCGCCGCCTGGGCCGACGCCAAGGGCTATGACAGCCTGATCGTGGTGACCTCGGACTATCACATGCCGCGCGCCCTGACCGAGATCCGGGCGGCCTCGCCGGGGCTGGAGCTGTCGCCCTATGCGGTGGAGACGCCGTCGCTGGACAATTCGCGCTGGTGGCGGGCGGCGGTGACGGCGCGGCGGATGACCCTGGAGTACCTGAAATACCTGGCCGCCCTGGGCCGGGCGCTGGTCGGCGGCGGCGAATATCAACGGCCGGGCGCCGAACCCGTCGGCGAGGCCGCCTGAAGTGACCACCCTGCGTTCGCTCGTCTTCGTGCTGTGGCTGTACCTGTCGATGGCCCTGTTCGCCGTCGGCCTGTCGCCGGCGCTGTTGCTGCCGCACCGGTCGGCGATGACGGTGATCCGCTGGTGGGCCAGGTTCGTGCTGTTCGGCCTGCGCTGGATCGCCGGGGTGAAGGTCGAGTTCCGCGGGCTGGAGCACCGGCCGACCGGGGCCGCCCTGATCGCCGGCAAGCACCAGAGCATGCTGGACGTGATCGCGCCCTTCGCCATCCTTCCCGACAACTGTTTCATCATGAAGAAGGAGCTGCGGCCCCTGCCCTTCTTCGGCTGGTTCGCATGGAAGACGGGGATGATCGCGGTCGACCGGTCGGCGCATTCGAAGGCGCTGAAGGACATGGTCAAGCAGGCGCGGGCGCGGTTCGCCGACGGGCGGCAGATCCTGATCTTCCCGGAGGGGACGCGGGCGGAGATCGGAGCGCCGGCGGACTACAAGCCGGGGATTGCGGCGCTGTACCGGGATCTGGAGTGTCCGTGCACGCCGATGGCCACCAACTCGGGCGCGCACTGGCCGGCGCACGGGTTCCGGCGGCTGCCGGGGACGGTGGTGTATGAGTTTCTGCCGGCCATTCCGGCGGGTCTGAAGCGGGCGGCGTTCATGAGCCAGCTGGAAGAGCGGATCGAGGGGGCGTCGAACGGGCTCCTGACGGCGGAAATCCCGCCCACCTTGTCCCAAAACTAGCGCAGCGTCTCCCACGCCAGCGCGTGCACCTTGTCCTTGCCGAGGGCCGCGGCGAGGGGAGGTTCCGCGAACAGGCCGGCGATGGCGGGGTCGCGGACGTCGAGGCCGCCGGTGAAGGCGCCGAAGGCGGGGAGGACGGCGCGACGGCCGTCGGTGACGAAGGCGGGGCGGCGGACGCCCCGGCCGTGGGCGGCGACGCGGGCGGCGGGGTGGAGGTGGCCGGCGATCTCGCCGGGCTGGGCGCCGGGTTGCGGCTCGTGGATCAGGCGGAGCGAGCCGATGGAGAGGGTCTCGACCACCTCGCCCACCAGGTCGTCCATGGCTCCGGCGAGGGCGGCGATGTCATGGTTGCCTTCCAGCCAGACCCAGTCGCGGCCAGCGGCGAGGCGGTCGAGGCGCGCCCTGTCGTCGGGGGCCATGCGGGCGACGGACTGCGAGTCATGGAAGCTGTCGCCGAGGAGGACGACGGCGGCGGGGTGGAGGGCCTCGATCTCGGCCTCCAGCCGGTCGAGGGTGGCGCGGCTGTCGTAGGGGGGCAGCATCTGGCCGCGGGCGGCGAAGGCCGAGCCCTTCTCCAGATGCAGGTCGGCGGCGATCAGGGTGCGGTGATTGAGCACCCACAGGGCGCCCGAGCAGCGCAGCACGCAGGGCTCGCCCTCGATCGAGACGCGCAGGCCGCCGCTGGGGCAGCGGGCGGGGGACAGGGCCTGGCGGAGGGCGGCGTTCATGGGACGCCCCTGAAAAGCCCTCCCCCTCGATGGGGGAGGGTTGGGTGGGGGTGAGGGCACGAAAACCGACGAGGAGGCGTGGGAGGGTCCGTCGTAAAGTCCGGCGCCTCATGCGCCAGTCTTGCGAACAGCCAGCCTCCACCCCCATCCCCGGCCCTTCCCCCATCGAGGGGGAAGGGAGAAGCGACCCGGCCTCTCATCGAGCGTTCTCCAGTTCGAGGGGCGCGTCGCCCATGACCTCGGCGATCAGGTCTTCCTCGTCGAAGCCGTAAGCGGAGGCGTCGAGGATCATCTCGGCCGCCTGGCCGCCGCCGACACGCTCGCGGCCGATCTGGACGAGGACGGGGACGCAGAAGGGCGAGGGGCGCTCCAGATGCACATGGCGGATGTTGCCGTGGATGCGTTCGAGCAGCTGGCCGAGGCGGGCGACGTCGAGCAGGCCGGCGGCGGCGTCGGCGCGGGCGGTCTTGAGCAGCAGATGGTCGGGCTGGTGGCGGCGGAGCACGTCGTAGATCAGGTCGGTCGAGAAGGTCACCTGCCGGCCGGTCTTCTCGTTCCCCGGCTGGCGTTTCTCGATCAAGCCGGAGATCAGGGCGCAATTGCGGAAACTGCGCTTCATCATGAAGCTCTCATCCAGCCAGGATTCGAGGTCGTCGCCGAGCATGTCGGGCTCGAACAGGGCGTCGAGGTCGAGGCCGTCCATCGGCTTGATCGACCAGATGGCGAGGGAATAGTCGGTGACGACGAAGCCGAGCGGGCCGACGCCGAGCCGGTCGAGGCGGCGGGTCAGCAGCATGCACAGGGTGCCGTGCGCGAGACCGCCGGAGAAGGGGTAGGCGACGAGGAAATGGCGACTGCCGCGCGGGAAGGTCTCGATCAGCATGGTTTCGGCGTCGGGAATGGCGGACTTCGCCTCCTGCAGTTCGAGCCATTCCTGAACGTCGGGGGGCAGGACGCGCCAGTGGCCGCGGTCCTCGATCATGGCGCGGACGCGGTCGGCGAGCGAGCGCGACATGGGGAATTTCGAGCCGCCCCAGGAGGGGATCTTCGGGTCGCTGTGCTGGGCGTGGGTGACCAGGGCGTCCATGCCGGCGATGGCCTGGAAGGCCCAGACCTGACCGGCGAAGACGAAGGTGTCGCCGGGAACCATGGGCTCGAAATAGCTCTCCTCGGCCTCGCCGACCTTGCGGCCGCCGATCAGGCGCTGGCCCCGGCGCGAGGCGACCCGGACGTTGAGGGTGGCGGCGGTGACGATGGCGCCGACGTTCATGCGGTGGCGCTGGGCCGTCTGGGCGTTGCGCACCTTCCATTTGCCGTCGCGTGCGCGGACGATGCGGGCGAAGCGCTCGTAGGTGCGCAGCGCATAGCCGCCGGTGGCGACGAGGTCGACGACCTCCTCGAACTGCTCCCAGGTCAGGCCGCGATAGGGGCCGCAGGCGACGACCTCGGCGTAGAGCTTCTCCATGGTGAAGGGCTCGGAGCAGGCCACGCCCATGACGTGCTGGGCCAGGGTGTCGAGGGTGCCGGTGTGGACCGGCTCCCAGTCGAAGGCGTTTTCGGCCACGGCCTCGCGGGCGGCCTGGCATTCCAGCATCTCGAAGCGGCTGGCCGGGACCATGAGGGCGCGGCTGGGCTCGTCGAGGCGGTGGTTGGCGCGGCCGATGCGCTGGACGAGGCGGGAGGCGCCTTTCGGAGCGGCCAGCTGGATGACGAGGTCGACATCGCCCCAGTCGATGCCGAGGTCGAGGGTGGAGGTGCAGACCACGGCGCGCAGGTCGCCCCGCGCCATGGCGGCCTCGACCTTGCGGCGCTGTTCGGCGGCGAGGGAGCCGTGGTGCAGGCCGATGGCCAGGTTGTCGTCGTTGATGGCCCACAGCTGCTGGAAGACGAACTCGGCCTGCCAGCGGGTGTTGACGAAGATCAGGCTCATGCCCGAGCGGCGCAGGGCGTCGTAGACCTCGGGGATGGCGTGCTGGCCGGTGTGGCCCGCCCACGGGACCTTGCCCTCGGAGACGAGGACGTCGACCACGGGCGGCGCGCCGGGGTCGCCGCGGACGATGGTGACGGTGGAAGAGGCGGCCAGCCCCTCCACCGCTTCGCGGTCCCCCTCCCCATCGCTGCGCGACGGGGAGGAAAGGCCCGGAGTCGTTTTTCCTCCCCGTGACGAAGTCAT
>JADGMZ010000119.1:12807-15188 GCA_015234495.1 Brevundimonas sp.
GTGGAGGGGATGGTTCCACAGTCACCGATCCAGGCGACAGCCACCCCGCGATCATCGCCGGATCATCGACGGTGGCCGACAGCGCCACGCGGCGCATGGCGGGCGCGTATTTCTGCAGCCGGCCCAGCCCGAGCGACAGCAGGTCCCCGCGCTTGCCGCTCCAGATGGCGTGGACTTCGTCGAGGACGACGCATTTCAGGTCGGCGAAATAGCTGCGCGCCCCGTCCCAGGCGCAGAACAGGGCCAGTTGCTCCGGGGTGGTCAGCAGGATGTCCGGCGGGAAGTCGCGCTGGCGCTGGCGCTTCGAGGCCTTGGTGTCGCCGGTGCGGCTTTCGACGTGGATGTTGAGGCCGATCTCGCGGATCGGGGTCATCAGGTTGCGCTCGACGTCGGTGGTCAGGGCCTTGAGCGGCGACAGGTACAGGGTGTGGACGCCGGAGCCGGGGCCGGTTTCGGGCCTGGGGCCGCGTTCGGCGAGGTCGATCAGCGACGGCAGGAAGCCGGCCAGGGTCTTGCCGCCGCCCGTCGGGGCGACCAGCAGGGCGTGCGAGCCGGCCCCGGCGGCCGCGATCATCTCCAGCTGATGACGACGCGGGGCCCAGCCACGGCTGGCGAACCAGTCGGCGAAAAGGGGTGGAAGCGTTGCGGGAGCGGGCGGCGGCGTCACTCCGCGCCTATAGCATGTTCCCGTTCCGTTTCACCCGGTCACGGCGCGGATCGCGACATAAACGGCGACGAGGATGATCAGGCCGGCGAACAGGCGTCGGCCGAGGGCGGCGCGGTCGCCCAGCCGGCGGGCGATGGGCAGGCCGATCGCCGTCCCCGCGGCGCCGCCGACGACCATGGCCAGCACGATGTTCCAGTCGACCAGCCCCGAGACCGCATAGTTGGCCGAGGTCGAGGCGCCGAAGACCGCCACGCTGAGCAGGGAGGAGGCCTGGGCGTGCATCAGGGTCATGCCGGTGGCGGCCATCAGGCCGGGCACGATCAGGAAGCCGCCGCCGATGCCGAAGAAGCCGGCGGCGAAGCCGGCGCCGAGGCCGACCGGGGCCAGCCTCAAGGTCATGCGGCGGTCGAGGCGGACGGCGGCGTCGCCCTCGCTGCGGGCCTTGCGCAGCATCGACACGGCGATCAGCACCATGGCCAGGGCGAAGAACAGCAGCAGGTGCTGGCCGTCGACCTGTTTGGCGAGGGTCGATCCGGCCAGGGCGCCGACCACGCCGGCGACGGCGAAGAGGCTCGCACACGGCCATTTGACCCGGCCCGCGCGGGCGTGGCCCGTGAGGCCGGTCAGGGCGTTGAGCGCGACGCCGGCGGCCGAGGTGCCGATGGCCACGTGCGGATCGGCGACGCCGACGAAATAGAGCAGCAGCGGCGCGGCCAGCACCGACCCGCCGCCGCCGAAGACGGCGAGGAACAGGCCGACGACCGCGCCGCTGAGCGCCGCAGCGCCGAAGGTCCACAGCGCGGGATCCATGGCGGCCTCAGGCGCTCCGCGGCCGGTTCCACGGCATCACGGCCAGCAGCCGGGCCATGCCGCAGAAGCCGCTGACGCCGGCGAACAGCAGGCCGGCGCCGACGAAGCCGGACAGGGCGATGAAGCCTGGGTGGACCAGCCACGCCAGCACCGCGCCGAGCAGCACGAGGCTCCCCGCGGCGATCTGGACCTGACGCATCAGCTCCAGCGGGGCCTTGCGGTCAACCGCTACCGGCAGGTCGGCGGTCTTCCAGCCGTTGAGGCCGCCCTCGAGGACGAAGGCGGGGCCGGTGACGCGGGCGGCGAGCCGGTCGCAATGGGCGCCGGTGCGCGCGCCGCTGCGGCACATGAAGATCACGTCGCGGTCGGGCTCGATGCCGATGTGAGCCTGTTCGAAGGCGGACAGGGGCGCGGACACGGCCCCGGGCAGGTGTTCCCGGGCGAACTCGTCCGGCTCGCGGATGTCGACGAGAATGGCGCGGCCGGACTGCAGCCGGGCGGCGACGTCGCGGGGAGACAGGGGGGTGAGAACGGCGGTCATGGGGTTACTCCGAAGGCGGGGGACAGAAGATCTCGGCCAGGGTGGCGATGACGCGCAGCGCGGCCGGATCGGCGATGCGGTAGAAGACGGCCTGCCCCTCGCGGCGGGTGGCGACGAGGCCCTCCTCGCGCAGCAGGGCCAGGTGCTGGGACAGGGCCGATTGCGACAGGCCGACGAGCGGCCGAAGCGCGCCGACCTGAAGCTCCCGCTCGCCCAGCTGGCACAGGATCATCAGGCGGCGCTCATTGGACAGCGTCTTGAGCAGGGTCGCGGCCTTGCCGGCGCTGGCCTCGAACTGCTGGAAGTCGATGCGGGTCAGGTCGATCATGGACGGGAATATATGAGCACTTGCTAATTTAGCAA
>JADGMZ010000119.1:15198-30868 GCA_015234495.1 Brevundimonas sp.
CCGGCCATCGAGGGCTTTTTCGACCAAGCCACCAACACCATCACCTATCTGGTCAGCGACCCGGCGACGGGCGCGGCGGCGATCATCGATCCGGTGCTGGACTACGACCCAGCGACCGGCGAGGCGGCGACCGTCTCGGCCGACAGCCTGGTGGAACTGGCGCGGAGCCGCGGCCTCGACATCGTCTGGTTGCTGGAGACTCACGCCCACGCCGATCACCTGTCGGCGGCGGACTATCTGCGGTCCCGGACGGGGGCGTCGGTCGGGGTCGGGGCACGCGTGGTCGAGACGCAGAAGACCTTTGCGCAGCGCTTCGCCATGGAGACGCCGCCGCGGACCGTGTTCGACCGCCTGTTCGCCGACGGCGAACGGTTCGCCCTGGGCGAGCTTGAGATCGAGGTGCTGCACACGCCCGGGCATACGCCGGCCTGCGTGAGCTACCGGACCGGCGACGCGGTATTCGTCGGCGACACCCTGTTCATGCCGGACTTCGGCACGGCGCGGGCGGACTTTCCGGGCGGAGACGCGGAGGCCCTGTACCGGTCGATCCAGCGGCTGCTGTCATTGCCGCCGGAGACGCGGGTGTTCGTCGGCCATGACTACCTGCCCAAGGACGGCCGCAAGGACTTCCGCTGGGAGACCACGGTGGCGGCGGAGCGCGACGGCAACATCCACGTCGGCGGCGGGACGACGGAAGCGGCGTTCGTGGCCATGCGTCAGGCCCGCGACGCCACCCTGCCGCCGCCCAAGCTGCTGGAGCCGGCGCTGAGGGCGAACATCCGGGCGGGGGCGACGGGGTAGCAATCCCTCCCTGTCATCCCGGCCGAAGCGAAGCGAAGAGCCGGGACGGGACGCACTACCCGCTGACCCTCCCGGAAATCGCAGCGCGATTGTCCGGGAGACAGGAGAGGTCCGCCCCTTACCTGACCCGTCTCCCGGCTCGCTGCTGGCGCAGCGTCCGGGAGGGTGGGGTTGGAGGAGCGTCCCGTCCCGGATCGCCTGCGGCGTCCGGGATGACAAGGGACCGAATGTTCCCGTTCCGTTTCCGCTCCGGAGCCGCTATCTACAGCCGGTGTCCGTCTCCACCCTCTCCTCCTCCGCCGCCGTGACCGGCGCCGAGCCGTGGCTCGTGCTGCCGGCGGCGCTGGCCGTGCCGCCGGGGGCGGGGGCGATCTGCGATGACGCGGGGCCGCGGAAGATCGGGCGGGGGGCGGCCGAGGGGGCGTTCACGACCGGGCCGGTGATGGTGGCGCATGCGTCGCTGACGGCCCGACGACTGGGGATCGCGCCGCCGGCGCGATCGGGCGATCTGCTGGATGTGCTGGAGCTGTTTGCCTTCGTGCGGCCGGCGCGGTTCTGCGCGCCGTCGCCCACCGGCCTGGCGCTGGCCATGGGTCAGGCCGAGCCGAAGGGGGCGGAGGCGCAGGCGGAGGCGCTGCGCAGGGCGGCCGATGGATTACTGCGGGAGCTGGCCGAGCCGGGCTATGCGGGGCGGGAGGACGCCTTCACCCTGGCGGAGACGCTGGGGCGCGCGGGTTGGAGCTGGGGCTGGCGGGTGATGGGGGCGCTGCAGCATCAGCCGGTGCGGGAGCGGCAGCATCGAGGGTCCGGGCTGGACGCCTGGTCGCGGCTGGCCGAGTGGGAGGACGAGGCGCCGCGCGGCGAGGCCGGGTCGGCCCCGGTCGATTCCGAGAGCGCCCGCATCCGGCTGGACAAGCTGCTGCAGGCCTCGGGGCTGGACGAGACGCGGCCGACGCAGAGCGATTACGCCGCCGAGGCCGCCTTCGCCTTTTCGCCGCGTAACGAGGAGGGACGACCGCGGGTGTTGCTGGCCGAGGCGGGGACCGGGACGGGCAAGACGCTGGGCTATCTGGCGCCCGCGTCGCTGTGGGCCGAGCGCAATTCGGGGGCGGCCTGGGTGTCGACCTACACCCGGGCGCTGCAGCGCCAAATCGACCGCGAGAGCGCGGCGCTGTGGCCGGACGCGGCGGAGCGCAAGAAGAAGACGGTCGTGCGCAAGGGGCGGGAGAACTACCTGTGCCTGCTGAACCTGCAGGACATGGTGCAGGCGGCGCAGCTGGGGAATGGCGACCTGATCGGCATGGCGCTGGCCAGCCGCTGGGCCATGCACACGCGCGACGGCGACATGACCGGCGGCGACTATCCGGGCTGGCTGCCGGGGCTGTTCGCGGTCGGGACCAGCCAGCAGGCCAGCGCGGCCAATCTGGTCGACCGGCGCGGCGAATGCGTCCACGCCGCCTGTCCGCATTACCGCACCTGTTTCGTCGAGAAGACCATCCGGGCCAGCCGCCGCGCCGATCTGGTGGTGGCCAACCATGCGCTGGTCATGACCCAGGCGGCCTTCGACGGGGCGCGATCGGCGCGGGGGTTGAAGCAGGACGGCGAGACGGCGGCGCTCAAGCGGATCGTGTTCGACGAGGGCCACCATCTGTTCGACGCGGCGGACAGCGCCTTTTCGGCCTGTCTGTCGGGGCAGGAGGCGGCGGAGCTGCGGCGCTGGATCCGGGGGCCGGAGGGGCGCGGGCGGCGCGGGCGCGGGCTTGAACAGCGGCTGGGCGACCTGTGCGCCGACAATGAGGCGGCGACGAAGGCGCTGCAGGATGCGGTGCGGGCGGCGGCGCAGCTGCCCGGCGAAGGGGTATCGGGACGGATCGCGCCGGCCTCGGGCGAGGTCAATCCGGTGGGGCCGATCGAACGGTTTCTGCTGGCCGGGCTGGAGCAGCTGAGGGCGCGGACCAGCGAGAACGCCTCCGGCAGCGGGGTCGAGTTCGGGATGGAGTGCGCGCTGCGGCCGGTGACCGATCCAGTGCTCGAGACGGCGCGGGAGGCGGCGCAGGCGCTGGCGGCGGTGGAGGCGCCGCTGCTGGCGCTGGCGCGGCATCTGGAGGACATTCTCGACGACGAGGCGGCCGAGCTGGACGGCTCGCAGCGGTCGCGGATCGAGGGGGCGCTGCGCGGGCTGGACCGGCGGGCGCGGATGACCCTGCCGGGGTGGCGGTCGATGCTGGCGGCGCTGGAGGTCGCGTCGGACGAGCCGGACCCGGACTTCGTCGACTGGCTGTCGGCCGAGGCGGCGTTCGGGCGGATCATGGACGTGGCGCTGCGGCGGCACTGGATCGATCCGACGGTGCCGCTGGAGGCGGCGGTGATCATGCCGGCGCACGGGGTGCTGGTGACCAGCGCGACGCTGTCCGATCCGAACTCGGACGATCCGTTCGACATGGCGCGGCTGAGGACCGGCTCGGCGCGGCTGATCGAGCCGGCGCGGACGCTGAAGGTGGAGAGCCCCTTCGACTATGCGGCCAACGCCCGGGTTATCGTGGTCAACGACCTGGTCAAGGACGATGCGCGCCAGACGGCGGCGGCGATGCGGGAGCTGTTCCTGGTGGCGGGCGGCGGCGGCCTGGGGCTGTTCACGGCCATCCGGCGGCTGAAGGCGGTCTATGAGCGGCTGGGGCCGGACCTCGCGAAGTCAGGCATTCCACTCTACGCCCAGCACGTCGATCCGCTGGAGGTCGGGGCCCTGGTCGACGTGTTCCGGGCGGAACAGGACAGCTGCCTGCTGGGCACCGATGCGGTGCGGGACGGGGTCGATGTGCCCGGGCGGAGCCTGCGCATCCTCGCCTTTGACCGGGTGCCGTGGCCGCGGCCGGACCTGCTGCACAAGGCGCGGCGGGCGCGCTTCGGCGGCGAGGGCGCGGGCGGGCGCAATTTCGACGATGCGCTGGCGCGGGCGAAGATGGCGCAGGCCTTCGGGCGGTTGATCCGGCGGGCGGACGACAGGGGGGTGTTCGTGATGCTCGACGCGGCGGCGCCGACCCGGCTGTTCGCCAGCCTGCCGCCGGGGACCGAGGTGCAGCGGATGGGTCTGGCGGAGGCGGTGGAATTGGTGGGCGGATTCCTGGCCTGAGGTCAGGCCTCGAACGTCACCATTACGCTGTCGGCGTTCTTGCGGGCCTCGCCATGGTAGACGGCCTCGACGTTGTTGCCGTCGGGGTCGATCAGGAAGGCGGCGTAGTAGCCGGGGTGGTAAGACCGTTCCCCCGGCCCGCCGTTGTCCTGGCCGCCGGCCTGCAGGCCGGCCCTGTGCCAGGCCTCGACCATGGCGCGGTCCCTGGCCTGGAAGGCGAGGTGGTGGCGGCCGGTCAGCTGGCCCGCCGCGGCCTCGCTGTCGGCGGTGGAGACGAACAGCTCGTCGACCCAGAAATAGTCGTCGCCCGAGCCGCTGAGGGGGAGTTCGAGGACCTCGAAGAGGGCGCTGTAGAATCTGTGGCTGGCCTCGAGGTCGCGCACCACCAGCTGGATGTGGTCGATCAGGCGGCCGCGGTGCAGGGTCTGGGTTTCCATCGACGATCTCCCTGTGCGCCCTGTCGAACGGACCGGCCGCGAGGGCGTTCCAGACGGGCCCCGCGACGCGGCTTGACGCCGTCGGCCTTCGGGGCTTCACACGTCAGCCAGACCCGGAGCCGCCATGCCCCCTGCCCGCCACTCCCGACGCGGCCTCGTGATCCCCTTCCTGATCGTCGGGATGCTGCTGGCCGTCTGGACGGGCTGGTGGTTCTGGCTGGCCGGCGAGGTGGAGACGCGGCTGGAGACGCAGACGGAGAGCCTGCGCGAGGCGGGCTGGCAGGTGACGCACGAGCCCGTCTCGGTGAGCGGCTGGCCGTTCCGGACGCGGGTCGCCTTTCCCGCGGCCAATGTCGTGGCCCCGTCCGGGCATGGCGTGGCGGCCCCCGAGCTGGTGGCCGAGGCCAACGCCTGGAACCCGGGACGATGGATGATGATCGCGCCCGACGGCCTGGTGCTGACCCGCGCCGGCAAGGGCCAGGTGGCGGTCGAGGGCGACGGCCTGAGGATGAGCGTCAGCCATCTGCGCGAGCGCTTCCCGGACCTGCGCATCGAACTGGTCCGGCCGACCTTCACGCCGGTCGCCGGGGCGGACCCCTTCCCGCTGGCCTCAGCGGAGCGGATCGAGCTCTACACCCGGCCGCATCTGACCGACGGCGAGGCGGCCACCGACGAGATGGACGTGCTGTTCCGGCTGAGCGACGGCCGCGGGCGGCCCGGCGGACCGGTCGAGGGCGCGACGCGGGAGGGGCGGCTGTCGGCCGAGGTGGAGGCGACCATCGAACAGGCCAGCCGCCTGCGCGGCGTCGACAGCGCCGGGGTGTTCGCCAACTGGACCGAAGCCGGCGGCCGCTTCACCGCCGTCCAGGGCCGGCTGCAGGCGGGTGAAAGCAGCGCGCGGATCAGCAGCGAGGCGCTGTGGGCGCGCGAGGACGGGCGGCTGGAGGGCCGGCTGGCGCTGACCGCAGAACGGCCGGGCGAGGCCATCGCCGGACTGGCGGGCTCGCGCTCCGGGGCGGTGGATCGGGCCGGCGCGGCCGGCGCCGCCGCCGCGGCGAGCGTGCAGGGCGACCGGCCGATCGACCTGGTGCTGCTGTTCCGCAACGGACGCACCTGGCTGGGCCCCTTCGCCCTGGCCCCCGCGCCGAAGCTGTTCTGATGCTGGTCGAACCTCCCGAGGATCCGGCGCGGCTGGCGCAGGACGAGGCCGTGATCCGCGCCGTGCGGGGCCGTCTGGCCGGCGGCCGGCGGCCGGGGCCGGACGCCGAGGCCATCGCCCTGAGAGCGCTGCTGAAGGGTCTGTCGGCCGCGGAGACGGCCGCGGTGCGGGCGGTGCTGGGGCGGATCGACGCCGCCCAAGGGGCGCCGCTGATCGTCTGGGGGCCGGCCAGCCAGGTCATCGCCGCCGACCGCTACGGCCTGGTCGCGCGGGTCGCCGCCAGGCCGGAGGCGGCCCTGAAGGCGGCCC
Organism: Brevundimonas sp.; assembly: GCA_015234495.1. GTDB lineage: Bacteria > Pseudomonadota > Alphaproteobacteria > Caulobacterales > Caulobacteraceae > Brevundimonas. Next base: position 21,035 of record JADGMZ010000119.1, read on the forward strand.
ATGAGGGCGGCAGGGCCCTGATGGACCTGACCACCGCCTCGGCGTGGTGGGGGCGGCTGCTGGCCGAGCCGGAGCTGCGCGTCGTGGCGGCCCTGCCCGACCACCGGGCCAGGCATCCGCGGGCGCTGATGGTGCAACAGGGTCCGACGGGTCCGACCGGCGAGGACCGCACCTTCTGGGTCACCGACAGCCCGCTGGCGCCGGGGCGGATCGTCTCGGCGCTGGGCGAGAGCGGTCTCGCCGCGAGTCCGCTGATCGAGTCCGGCGGCTTGAAGCTGTTCGCCCTGGCGGGGTATGTGCAGGCCCAGGACGGGCGGCTGAGCGAGGCTCCCGGCTCGCTCCAGGGCGTCATCGGCGCCGCTCCCGTATTCTGATCACCGAGGATTCCCATGACCGACGCCCCCGCGCCCGCGCCCAAGCCCGGCATCCTCGACATCGCGCCCTACGTCGGCGGCAAGTCGCGCATCGACGGCGTGGCCGAGCCGATGAAGCTGTCGTCCAATGAGAACATGCTGGGGGCCGGACCGAAGGCGCGCGAGGCCTTCGAGGCGGCGGTCCGCAACATCCACATCTATCCCGACGGCCGGGCCAGCAAACTGCGCGACGCGGTGGCGGAGCACCACAAGCTGGAGCCCGAGCGGCTGATCTTCGGCAACGGTTCGGACGAGGTCTTCGCCCTGCTGAACCAGTGCTACCTGACGCCGGGGGACAATATCGTCACCGGCCAGTACGGCTTCCTGGCCTACCGGATTTCGGCCAAGGCCAACCAGGCCGAGGTCAAGCTGGCCCCCGAGCCGCAGTTCAAGGCGACGCCCGAGGCCCTGCTGGAGCAGGTCGATGAGCGGACCCGCATCGTCTACGTGTCCAGTCCCTCGAACCCGACCGGCAGCTACAACACCGCCGAGGAGATCCGCCGCCTGCACGAGGGCCTGCGCCCGGACGTCCTGCTGGTCATCGACGAGGCCTATGCCGAATACGTCACCGAGCCGGATTGGGAGACCAGCCTCGGCCTGGCCCGCGACAGCCAGAACATCGTGGTGACGCGCACCTTCTCGAAGATCCACGGACTGGGCGGGCTGCGCATCGGCTTCGGCTATGCGCCAGTGAAGGTGGCCGAGGCGGTGGACCGCATCCGCCTGCCGTTCAACGTCTCGGTGCCCGGCATCGAGGCGGCCGTGGCGGCGCTGGGCGACGAGGCGCACCAGCAGGCCTCGCGCGACCTGATCCACACCTGGCGTCCGCGCATGACCCAGGCCATCCGCGGCTTCGGCTTCGAGGTGCTGCCTTCGGCCGGCAATTTCGTGCTGGTCCGCTTCAAGGACGCGGACCATGCGCAGCGGGCCAACGACTATCTGAACTCCAAGGGCGTGATCGTGCGGCCGGTGGGCGGCTACGGCCTGCCCGAGGCGCTGCGCATCACCATCGGAACCGAGGACCAGAACCGCGCGGTGCTGGACGCCCTGAGCGAGTTCGCGGCGGCCTGACCGTCAGCCCTACTGGCACATCGTCTGGCCGCAGGTGATGTAGCACTGCCGCCAGTCGGGTCCGCCGCCCGGGTGCTGGATGTAGCAGCGGTACTGGCACTCGAGGTAGCAGAAGTCATTCCGCTGGACCGGTCCGTCTGGGGCCTGGGCTGCGGTGGCCGTCGCCATGGCGGCGGCGAGAACGGTGACGCTGAACAGCTTGCGCATTCGAAATCCCTCCATGCCGTGGAGGTAAGCGGCGCCGCGACGGCGGGTTCCCGGCCAGGATGGTTAACTCAGCCGCGGCGGAAGATGCGGCTGGCGCCCCAGCCGGTGAAGGCGGCGAGGATCACGCACAGGACGCCGTAGCTCCACGGCCGGCGGTGGGCGAATTCGAAGATCTCGCGCTCGATCCCGACCTTTTCGACGGTCAGGGTGAGATTGGAGACCGATACCGGATCGCCGTCCTGGAACAGCCAGACCTCGGCGAAATACTGGCCGGTGGGGGCGACCGCGGGCAGCTCGATCTCGGCCCGGAACAGGCCGCGGTCGACGAAGCGGACCCCGTCGGGATCGGTGTTGTAGAGGGCGGCGGCCTCGCGCAGCCGGATCACCGCGCGGCGCCAGTCGAGGTAGTCCTCGCCGAGGCGGCTGACGACCACGTCGCGCACCCCGTAGCGGGTGACGGTGCGGCTTTCCTCCGGCGCATTGATGCGCAGGTGGTCGACGCCGACGCCGAGGCGGCGCAGCTGGCCGAAGTCGGCGATGTCCGCCAGCTCGCGGGTCGAGGCGGTCATGTAGAATCCGGGCGCGCCCTCGAACACCACCGGGCGGCTGTTCAGCCATACGCCGAGGCTGCGGGTCTTCTTGACCAGGCGGACCGGGGCGTCGGGACCGCGGACCACGACGACCACGTCGGTAGGTTCGTCGCCCGGATTGAAGACCGCGCCGTAGAGCACGATCGAAGCGCCGCGGAAGCTGGAATCGACGCTGACCCGGGCGTCGGTCAGGGCGGCGGCGACGCGCAGCTCTCCCTCGGTCGCGACGGACCGTTCCGGGGCCGGGGCCTCGACGGCGGGCGGCGGCGGCGGCAGGGCTTGCATCATTCGGCCACCCCCGGTGCGAAGCCGAACAGATCCGAGGGCCGGACGAACAGCTCGAGCCCCATCTGGATGCCGACCAGCAGGACGATCAGGCCGAGCACGGCGCGCAGCTCCTCGGCCCGGAAACGCCCGGACCAGCGCGCCCCGTACTGGGCCCCGACGACGCCGCCGAGCAGCAGGATGGTCGACAGCACGATGTCGACGGTCTGGTTGCGGCCCGCCTGGAGGATGGTGGTCATGGCGGTCGTGATGATGATCTGGAACAGGCTGGTGCCGACCACCACGCTGGCCTTCATCCGCAGCACATAGAGCATGGCGGGCACCAGGATGAAGCCGCCGCCGACGCCCATGATCGCCGACAGCACGCCGGCGAAGGCGCCGAGGGCGAAGGGCGGGATGGCGCTGATGTAGAGACCCGAGCGCGGGAAGCGCATCCGCAGCGGCAGGCCGTACAGCCACAGCGGCCGGCGCCGCTCCTTGTGGGGAACGACCTCGCCCCGCACCCGGCGCAGGATCTGGCCGAGGCTCTCGTACAGCATCAACATGCCGATGGCGCCGAGGAAGATCAGGTAGGACAGGGCCACGGCGAGGTCGGCCTGGCCCAGCAGGCGGAGGTAGCGGAACAGCTCCACGCCCAGCAGGGCGCCGAGCACGCCGCCGCCGGCCATGACCCCGCCGATACGGTAATCGACGGCCTTCTGGCTGGTGTAGCTGATGACGCCCGAGGTCGAGGAGGCGACGACGTGGCTGGCCTGGCTGGCCACCGCCACCGACGGCGGGATACCGAGGAAGATCAGGATCGGAGCCATCAGGAAGCCGCCGCCGATGCCGAAGAGGCCCGAGACGAATCCGACCATGGCTCCCAGCATCACCAGGATCGGCCAGTTCACCGAAACCTCGGCGATCGGCAGGTAGATATCCAAAGGACCCGCCTTCGGCTGGAACTGAGGCAAGGCGCCGGAGAGGCGACGGTGAAAGTGTCCTAGACGCTCGCCGCGGCCACCGCCACCGCAAGAGCCCGAAGGGCTAGCCGAACCGCCGGATCAGGCCAGCGGTTCCACCTGGAAGGCGTCCGCGGCGGCCCGGGCCGTTCCCCGATCGGCGGCTGGCAGGGCGGCCTGCAGCCGCTCGACCGCCGCCTCGGCGTCGCCATCCCCGGCGCGCGCGGCGATCAGGTACCATTTGTAGGCCTCGGGCAGATCCGCCTGGATGCCCTCGTCGCCGGTCTCGTAGAGCTTGGCGACGTTGAACTGGCTGTCGACCATGCCGCTCTTGGCCGCCTTGCGAAGCCAGTTCAGGGCCTCGGCGCGGTTGCGGGCGCCGCCGACCCCTTCGAACAGATACATGCCGTAGTTGTGCATGGCGCGGGCGTCGCCGGCGTCGGCGGCGCGACGCACCCAGACGCGCGCCTCGGCCGGGCTGGCGGTCAGGCCCGCGGCGCCGTTTTCGTAGAGGCTGGCGAGATGCAGCTGGGCGGGGGTGAAGCCGAGGCCGGCGGCCTGCTTCAGCGTCTCGACGCCGGCCGCCTCTCCGGCGTCGAGCTGTTCCACCGCCTGGCGGTAGAGTTGGCCGCCGCGCGCGCGGTCCTCTGGCGACGCCGCGACCGGCGTGGCGGCGAGGGCGGCGATCGGCGGGGTTTCGGCGCCCGCGCCGCCGAAGCCGGGAATGTCGAGGCCGGCGCCGGTGAGCTCGCCGAAGGCCGCCGCGCCGCCCGCCGTCAGCAGAACCGCCACGGCCGAGGCCCCGAGCGCCTTGCGCACCGTGTCGCCGCCCTTGGACGCCTGCTTGTCCAGCCGCTCCTGCAGCTTGGACTTGCCGCCGCGCTTGAGGCCGAAGCCGGAGCGGGCGGGCGGCTCTTCGGGCGTGGTCATGGCCGCGCGGGCGGCGTCGATGGTCTTCTGCGTCGAGGAGGCGCGGCCCTGGGCGGCGGCGGCGCGAAGGGCGCGGGGATCGACGAAATCAGTCTCGGCGGCGAACTCGCCGGCGCCCGGGTCGAAAGCCTCGGGCGCGGTCGCGGCCAGGGCGTCCGAGACGTCGGCGCCGCCGAAGCCCTGTCCGAACGACGCCTGGGCGCCGGCCGGCGGCGCCGGCTGGGCGGCGGTGGGGGTGGCGAACGCCGGGGCCTGCGGCGCCGGTGCGGCCTCCGAGGGCGCCGAAGCCTCGGGCGCGCGGCTGCCGAAGGGGGCGGAGGTCGCCGGCTCGGCCAGCGGCCCGGCCATCACGGCGTCGAAGACGGTGTCGGCGGTCAGGGCCTCGCTGCGGGCCTGCGGCGCCGGATCGGAGTCGGGCGGGGCGAGGTCGGCCGACCAGGCCTGCTGTTCGGCGAAATCCGGGTCTTCGAAACCATTGTCGAAGGTCGCAGCCGGGAAGCCGGCGTCGGGGAAGGCCGCATCGGGGAAGGCGGCGGCGCGCCAGTCGGGCTGGACCGTTTCGGCGGGTGCAGCCGGCTCGGCCCGGCGGCCGATGTTCTCGCGGGCCTCGGCGATGAGGGCGGCGGTGCGCTCTTCCGACAGGCGCATGCGCTCGGCCAGCTCGCCCGAGGCGCGGTCGTAGCGCTGCTCGATCTTGCTGGAGCTGTCGACGAGACGGCGGCCGATGTCCTCGAGGGCCTGCTGCGAGCGCCGCTCCGACTGGGCGATGCGTTCGCTCAGGCGATCGGAGATGCGGGTGATCTCGCCGCCCAGCTTCTCCAGGGCCATGGCGTGCCGGTCGTCGGCGGCGATGAGGCGCTGCTCCAGGCCCTGGGCGAAGCGGCCCATGTCGGTCTCGACCTTGCGGGTCAGGACTTCGCCGAGCTTCTCGAGACCGGGCGCATCGGCCTCGATCCGGCCGACGCGGCCGTTGAGGTTCTGGGCGATGCGCAGCACCTCGCGGCCCATGGCCTCGACGGCCCGGGCGGAACGCTCCTCGGACGCCTGGACCTGGTCGCCGATGGCGAGGACGGCGCGCTCGATGCGGTCCATCCGGCCTTCGGTCTCGGCCGTGTCCATGCGGCGCATCATCTCGGCGCGGTTGGCCTCGACCTGACGACTGAGGGTCTCGGCCAGCTTTTCGAAGCGGGCCGCCTCGCGGGCGCCTTCGGGCTCGACGCGGGCCTCGGCGGCGCGCAGGCGGCGGTCGAGGTCGGCGAAGGATCGCTCCAGTCCGCGCAGGGCCTCGGTGGTGCGGCCCTGGGCCTGGTCGAGGCGCTGGCCGACCTGGGCGAGCAGGTCGGCGCCGACGCCGGGTCCGGCGGACTTCTCGACCGCGTCCATGCGCTGGCGCAGTTCGTTGACGCCGCTGCGCTGGCGCTCCTCGATGTCGTAGAGGCGGCCGGCGAGGGCGCCGAGAGTGGTCTCGACCTTGCCGAAGGTTTCGGCGGTCTGCGGCCCGACCTCGCTTTCGAACTTGCGCAGTCGGCGGTGGCCCTCGCGCAGCTCCTCTGCGATGTCGTCGATGCGGCGGCCGTACGAGCGACCGGCCTCATCCTGGCTGTCGAGCCGGCGGACGAGGCCCGAGACGGCCTGGTCGACGCCCTGGATGGCGACGGTGGAGCGGCGCTCGGCGGCCTCGAGTCGGCCGGCGATGGCGTCGATCGAGGCGCTCAGCCGTTGCCACGGCTCCTCGCCCGGGCCGTAGGCGTCGTCGACGCGGCGGCTGCGGGAGCGGCGTTCATAGCTGTCGGCGGCGTGGGGGCGGCGGGACAGGGGAACGACGCCTTCGTCGTCGCCGTCCTCCATGATCATGGTGTTGAGCCACTCGCCCAGCGTCATGCCGGAGCGACGGGCGAGATCCTTGGCGATCTCGCGCGCCCGGGGTTCGATCCCCTTTACGCTCCACGGCGCGGCTGCGCTCACTGATTCGCCTCCCGACCTTTGACTCGACGCTACTCATCCAGATCAGGGGTGTAAACGCGTGGTTAACCCCAAGATGTAGGGGCTGGCCCAAGTTCCTGTGGAAAGCCCGCACACCGGCGGCGAGTCTCGCGCCGCATCCGTTAACGGCTCGTGAAGATTAACGGCCCGGAAAGGACTCCGGCCCCTTGCCTGGGGCCCGCGCGCAGGCCACTTGGCGCCAATGTCCATGACCGTGACCCTCGCCCTGCTGGCGGCCGTGATCGCCCTGGCGGTCTTCGCCGGCTGGCGCGGCGCCCGCCCGTCGCAACCGCATCGGGGCGTGCGGATGATTCCGTGGCGGCTGATCATGGTCACCTCGGCGTTCGCGGCCTTCGTGCTGCTGGTCCATCTCGCGGCCCTGCTGGGACTGCCGCAGCGGTCGCCGGTCTAGGGAACCGGGCGGGGCGGCGGCGCCTTACCTGATCGACCTTCCCCGAAATCAGGAGACCCGACATGTCCGACAAGACACTGACCGCCAGCGAGGCCGAGAGCGCCTTCTGGGACAGCCTGAAGTCATCCAACACCGGCATGCTGGGCCTGGACCAGCCCGGCTACCACGCCCAGCCGATGACCGCCTTCCGCGAGGAGGAGACCGGAACGATCTGGTTCTTCACCCGCGACGAGACCGATCTGGCGCGGGATGCGGCGGTGGGCGGCGGCCAGAGCGCCATGTTTCACTACATGTCGAAGGACCAGAAGGTCTGGGCCTGCATCCATGGCCAGCTAACCCAGGTGCATGACCGGGAACGGATCGACCGCTACTGGAACCCGGTGGTCAGCGCCTGGTACCCGGACGGCAAGGACGACGCCCACCTGACCCTGCTGCGCTTCGATCCCGACCACGGCCGGGTGTGGGTGTCGGACAAGGGCGCGCTGGGCTTCGGCTATGAGATCCTCAAGGCCAATCTGACGAAGTCGATGCCGGACGAGGGCGGGGTGGCGGACGTGAACCTGCAGTAGGCCGGGAGCCAGGGTCCAACTAGCAGAACCTGGAACCTATCCGCCGAAACACCACGCCAGCACGGCCTTCTGGGCGTGGATGCGATTTTCGGCCTCGTCCCAGACGAGGGAGCGGGGACCGTCGATGACGGCGTCGGTGACCTCCTCGCCGCGGTGGGCGGGGAGGCAGTGCAGGAAGACGGCGTCGGAGGCGGCGGCCTCCATCAGGACGTCGTCGACGCCGTAGCCCTCGAAGGCCTCGAGCCGGGCCTCATAGTCCTGGTCGCCCATCGACACCCAGGTGTCGGTGACCACCACGTCGGCCCCGGCGACGGCCTCGCGCGGGTCGCCGGTCAGGGTGACGTGGTTCCCGCCCTTCGCCAGGTCGTGCAGGTTCGGGTGATAGTCGGCCGGGCAGGCCACGTTGAGGTGGAAGCCGAACTTCGGGGCCGCGTGCATGAAGCTGTGGCAGACGTTGTTGCCGTCGCCGACCCAGGCGATGGTCTGGCCGCCGACCGGGCCGCGATGCTCCTCGATGGTCAGCAGGTCGGCGAGGATCTGGCAGGGGTGCGAGCGGTCGGTCAGGCCGTTGATCACCGGCACGGTCGAGACGCGGGCGAAGCGCTCGACGTCCTCGTGGCTGTTGGCGCGGATCATCACCGCGTCGACCATGCGCGACAGGACGCGGGCGGTGTCCTCGACCGGCTCGCCGCGGCCCAGCTGCATGTCGCCGGCGTTGGCGATGATCGATGAGCCGCCCAGCTGGCGGATGGCGGCGTCGAAACTGAAGCGGGTGCGGGTGGAGTTCTTCTCGAAGATCATCGCCAGCACGCGATCCTTCGCCGGAGCGTCGGCGTCGACGCGGCCCTTCGGCCAGCCCTTGCGCGCCTGTTTGCGGGCGTGGGCGTCGTCGAGGATGGCGCGCAGGTCTTCGGCTTCGAGCCGGTGCAGGTCGAGGAAGTGGCGGACCATCGGCCCCTCCGATGTTGTCAGGCCGCAGCCAGCTTGCCGCGTGCGAACTCGCAGGCCTTTTCGAAGCGTTCGACCGCCTCGCGGGCCTCGTCGAGGGTCATGTTCAGCGGCGGCAGGATGCGGACCAGATTGTCGCCGCCGCCGGCCACCAGAAGCTTCGCCTCGTCACGGGCCCAGCCCATGAATTCGCGGTTGTTGGGGATCAGCTTGACGCCCAGCAGCAGCCCCTTGCCCCGCACCTCGACGATCACGTCCGGGAAGCGCTGGGCGAGGCCGTGCAGCTGCTGCTTCAGATAGCCGGCGATCTCGTTGACGTTGGCCAGGGTCTCTGGCTTCGAGATCTCGGCGAAGGCGGCGCCGCCGACAGCCATGGCCAGCGGGTTGCCGCCGAAGGTCGAGCCGTGCACGCCGACGGTCATGCCCGAGGCCGCTTTCGTCGTGGCGAGGCAGGCGCCGATCGGGAAGCCGCCGCCCAGCGCCTTGGCCACGGCCATGATGTCGGGGGTCATGCCGGCCCATTCATGGGCCCACAGCTTGCCGGTGCGGCCCATGCCGCACTGGACCTCGTCGAAGATGATCAGCACGCCGGTCTCGTCGGCCATCTGGCGCATCCAGCGCAGGTCCTCGTCGGGCGTGGCGCGGCAGCCGCCCTCGCCCTGCACCGGCTCGAGGATGATCGCCGCCGTGGTCGGGTTGCGGAAGGCGGCTTCCAGCGCCTCCCGGTCGCCCCAGACCAGCTGGTGGAAGCCCTCCATCGGCGGACCGAAGCCGTTGGTGTAGTTCGGATTGGCGGCGGCGTTGATGGCGCCGTAGGTGCGGCCGTGGAACGAGCCGTCGAAGCCGTAGATGTCGATCCGCTCGGGCTGGCCGTTGGCGGAGTGGTATTTGCGCGCCGTCTTCAGGGCGCACTCGACCGCTTCCGTGCCCGAGTTGGTGAAGAAGACCACGTCCGCGAACGACTTCTCACAGAGGGCGTCGGCGAGGGCTTCCTGACCGGGGATCTTGAAGATGTTGGAGACGTGCCAGAGCTTTTCGGCCTGGTCCTTGACCGCCTGGACGAGGACCGGATTGGCGTGGCCGAGGGCGTTGGTCGAGATGCCCATGACGCAGTCGAGGTATTCGGTCCCGTCCCTGGCCCACAGACGGACGCCCTGCCCGCGCTCCACTTCCAGCGGCGCACGGTTGTAGACACCCATCAGATGGTCAGTGGACACGGGAACAACCTCCAAAAGCGAGACGGCCCCGGCGCCGGAGAGCGTCGGGACCGCTTGAAAAAAGGGTCAGGCCTTGTCGGACGGGGGACGGGGTTAGTCAACACCACCACCCTTCCCTCTCCCCTTGCGGGAGAGGGAGACCGCGCACCGCGGCGGAGCCGGCGGTCGTGCGCGGTCGGGTGAGGGGTGGCGCAGGCGCATGAAAGACTGGCGCGACCCCTCATCCGACCTCGCTGCGCTCGGCCACCTTCTCCCCCTGCGGGAGAAG
>JADGMZ010000120.1 GCA_015234495.1 Brevundimonas sp.
CCGTGATCCACGGCCCGGCCCTCGGCGAGACCTTCACCGCGGTGGCGGGGGGCGGCGCCTTCCTCAACGGCCAGCCCATCGCTGCTTCGGACACTGCGGACCTCGACGACGCCTCGGTCCTCGCCGACGCCCGCCTGCTGGAAGGCCCGCACTGGCCCGAGCCGTGGCCCGCCATGCGTTTCGAGAAGCGCAACGCCATCGCCTACCGCATGGCCCTGGTCGCCGCCGGCGCCTTCGACGCCGCCATCGCCCTGACGCCCAAGTGGGACTGGGACGTCTGCGCCGGCGCCCTGATCGTCGAGGAGGCCGGCGGTCGGGTCAGCGATCACCACGGCGGCGGCTGGCGTTTCAACCAGGCCGATCCACGCCAGGCCAGCCTCGTATGCAGCGCCCCGGCCCTCCACCCGTTGATCGTTCGCCGCACAACGCCTATTCCGCTCGCGCCCCGCCCCTTCTCCTGACCGGACGCCCCATGACCAAGCCCGCCGACGCCGAAACCGACCAGCTGCTCCACCTCGTCATCGGCGGCGAGCTGCGTCACCTCGACAAGCCCGTGTTCCGCGACCTGTCCAGGGTCGAGTTCGTCGGGGCCTTCCCCAGCTACGCCGAGGCCCGCAAGGCGTGGAAAGCCCGGGCCCAGGCGACGGTGGACAACGCCCACATGCGCTATTTCATCCTGCACGCCCACCGGCTGATCGATCCGCGCGGCGACGCTCCGGAGCTCTGACGGGAACTTGCGTCCCGGCTGGCGCGCTTTTCAGCTAGACTGTCACGCCTGCCCGGAGAGACCCTGATGACCACCGCACTCATCGTCCTGGCCCTGCTGGCGCTGGGCGTCGCCATCGTCGTCTGGGCCAGCCGCCGCAAGCCCGCCGCCCCGCCCGCCGGGCCGCGCGAGACCGACACCGCCTGGAACGACCCGGTGACCCCGGGTCCGGCCCCGACGCCGACCGAGACCTTCACCCACGAGGACGCGCCGCCCCCGCCGTCGCAGGAACCGCGGCCTTGACCCTGTTCGGCCGCACCCTCGGCGGCGAGGAGATCGCCAGCCTCGTCTTCCTGCTGATGGCCCTCGTCATCTGGCTCATGGCCTGGCGCGGCGAGCGCGACTGGACGCGCTGGTTCCGCCGCTGGGAGTCCGGGCGCAAGGCCCGGCGCGACGAAGAACTGGCCCGCGAGGCCGGCGGCGCCCCGCCGTCCGCGCCGGGCGCCCGGCGCGGACCCTGGGGCTGATCACTCCCGGCGCAGGAATTTCTCGGTCAGCAGCGTTCCCCACCACTGGCCCTTGAACTCGGCCCGGATCGCCTTCGGGTCGTAGGCGTCGCTGTCGATCCAGTCGATGAAGCTGACCCCCGTCGGCTCCACCTCCTTCAGGTACTTCTCCAGCGTATAGTCCAGCACCCCGGTCAGCCCCTCGCGGTGGTGCAGGTATTTCTTGTCCAGCTGTCGGATCGCCTCCGAGATCGGCTCGCCGAGATGGAAGTGCCGGTACAGCACCGCCATCATCCCGGCCCTGTCCGCCCCTGACTTGCAGTGGATCAGCACCGGATACTCGATGGTCCGGAACAGCTCGCGCGCCCGGTGGATGCGGTCCTTCTGCGGTGGATCGCGCGAATCCAGCGGCGCATCGATCAGCGCGAGCCCCAGCCGCGCGCAGGCGTCCTTCTCCAGCGCGTAATAGGCCTCGTCCCGCGCCCCGCGCAGGTTGATGACCGTCCTGATCCCCTTCGCTTTCCAGTACGCCAGCTGACGCGGCGACGGCTGGTTGGTCCGCACCAGATCCGGCCCCAGCCAGTGGGCGTTCATGAACCACCGCCTCAGGAAGGCGTGATCCTTCCAGACATAGTCCCAGTGCGCCCTGAAGCGGCCGGCGCGGGTGGAGAGGTCGTAGCGGGGCATCGAGGGCAGATAGCGCGTCGCGCGCCCGCCGTCATCGCCCGCCGGAAGTTGTGCCGGCGCGGCGCATCGAATGGCCCGCCCCTTGCCGACTCTCCTGTCAGTTGAAGGAGTCTGTGCCATGCCGATACATCCCCTTGCCGCAGTTGCGGGAGCCGCGCTCCTGGTCGCCGCCGGCCCGGCCCTCGCGGGCGACCGCGGCGGCCATCGCCCGCCCCCGCCCAGCTGCGGCGGCGGCTGCGGCGGAGGTGGTCACCATCGTCCACCGCCCCGGCCCCCGCACCACGGCGGAAACGCCAATGTGAACGTTAATGTGAACGCGAACGCCTCGGCCCGCGCCTACGCCGAGGCCAGCGCCCGCAGCCATCTCAACGCCCGCACCTGGAGCGGAGGCTCCTTCGGACGCGGCGGCGGTGGCGGAGGAACGGTCTACGTCGGCGGCGGCGGTTACGCTGAGGGCGGCGCCTACGGCTACTCCGAAGCCTACTACGCCCCGATCGAGCACCTCGGTCCGGCCCCGGTCAGCGCGCCCTTCGGCTACGCCGTGCGCGGCTTCGGGCGCGAGTACATAGGCTGGCGGCGGCCCGGCTACGATTGCGACTGCACCCCGCCGCCGCGCCGCTACGAGCGATCCGGGGCATATTACGAGGAAGAGCGCTACGAGCGGTCGGAGAGCTGGTACGACGAGCGAACCTACCATGCGGAACGCCGCCGCATCGAGGTCGCGCCCCCGCCGGTCTACGTCGCCCAGCCGGAAATCCACGTGCTCCCGCCCGAGGTTTATCTCGAGCCCCCGGTCGTCCACGTCGCTCCGCCGGTCTACGTCCAAGCCCCGCCCGTCTACGTACAGTCGCCGCCGGTCCACGTCGCCGGCCCCGAGATCCACGTCGCGGCGCCCGACGTTCACGTCACCGCGCCCGCGGTCCATGTCGCGCCGCCGATGGTGGTAACGCCGCCGCCGGTGACGGTCGAGGCGCCGCCGGTCTTCATCGAGTCGCCGCCGGTGCATGTGATCCCCGGCGAGGTGCACGTCGCGCCTCCGCCGCCGCCGCCACCGGACTACTACGGCGACCTGCCGCCTCCTGACGCCGAGCCGCTGCCGTCGCCGCCGCGGCACAACTACCGGCAGGAGCCGGGCGAGCGCGGCTGAGGCGCCTGCATGCAAGGGGGAGGCCGGGTGCTTCACATCGCTTGACTTCCCCCCGCTGTCGTCCGACCTCGGACCGATGACGCCGCCGCCCGCGCCCGCCGCAGACTCCAGGACACCCCTCCGCCCCCTGCTGGCGCGCATCTGGCGCGACTACCTTTCCCACCACCGCACGCCGCTGTTCGCCTCGATCGCCTGCGCCGCCATCGTCGGCGTCATGGCCGCCACCGTGCTGCAGCTGCTCGAGCCAGCCATCGACGGCCTGTTCCTCGGCGAGGCCGTGACCATCTGGAGCGTCTTCACCATCCCGCCCGGTCAGGCCCTGACCGCCATCCCCCTGATCATCATCGGCGCGGGCCTGATCTGGACCGCCGCCGCCCTCGGCCAGGCGGCGCTCGTCAACCGGCTTGGCCACGGCATCGTCGGCGACATCCAGATCAAGCTGTTCGGCTCGATGATCCGCGCCGACCTCGCCCGGCTGCGCAGCCAGCATTCCGGCGGCTTCGTCTCCTCGGTGCTGTTCGACGCCAACCTGGTGCGCGAGGCCTTCACCCAGGGGGTGGTCAACTACACCCAGCACGCCCTGACCCTGTTCGCCGTGCTCGCCTACATGGCGTGGATCGACTGGCGGCTGACCCTGATCGTCCTGCTCGGCGCGCCGCTGATCGCCTTCGTCATCCGCCGCTTCGGCAAGCGCATGCGCAAGGCCACCACCGGGGCCATGGTCGAGACCTCCAACCTGTCCACCGCCCTGATGGAGAACCTCGACGGCGTCCGCCTGATCAAGATCGAGAACCGCGAGGCGGCCGAGGAGGCCCGCGTCGGCGAGGTCGTCGGGCGGCGCCAGCGCCACGTCATCAAGTCCGCCGACAGCCGCGCCTTCGCCGGGCCGCTGAGCAATCTGGTGGCCATGTTCGTGGTCGCCGCCGTCATGGCCTACGCCGGCTGGCGGGCCCGCGACGGGGCCATGAGCGTGGGCGCCTTCGCCGCCTACATCGGCCTGCTGATGGCCGCCGGCCAGTCGCTGCGCCAGGTCACCAACCTGCAGACGGTGATGGCTGAGGGCCTGACCGCCGCGCGGCGCCTGTTCGACGCCCTCGACATCCAGCCCGAGATTCGTGAGGCCCCCGACGCCCGGCCGCTGCCGCCCGGCCCCGTCACGGTCGCCTTCGACCGGGTCGCTTTCGCCTACGCCCCGGCCGCGGAGAACGTCGCCCCGACCCTGTCCGACGTCTCCCTGACCGTCGCCCCGGGCGAGACCATCGCCCTCGTCGGCCCATCAGGCGGCGGCAAGTCGACCCTGCTCAGCCTGTTGCCGCGCTTCTACGACGTCACCGCCGGCGCCGTGACCGTCAACGGCCAGGACATCCGCAGCCTGAAGCTCCACGACCTGCGCGAGCGCATCGCCCTGGTCACCCAGGAGCCCTTCCTGTTCGACGACACCCTCGCCGCCAACATCGCCTACGCCCGCCCCGGCGCCTCGCAGGCCGAGATCGAGGCCGCCGCCGCCGCCGCCGCCGCCCACGACTTCATCACCGCCCTGCCCGAGGGCTACGCCACCCGCGCGGGCGAGGCCGGCCTGCGCCTGTCCGGCGGTCAACGCCAGCGCATCGCCATCGCCCGCGCCTTCCTCAAGGACGCCCCGATCCTGCTGCTCGACGAGGCGACCTCGGCCCTCGACACCGAAAGCGAGGCCCTGGTCCAGGCTGCGCTGGAGCGGCTGATGCACGGCCGCGCCACCCTGATGATCGCCCACCGCCTGTCCACCGTCCGCAACGCCGACCGCATCTATGTGCTGGAGGCCGGCCGGGTGGTCGAGCAGGGCGCCCACGACCAGCTGGTCAGGAAGGGCGGCCTCTACGCCCGCCTTGCGAAGCAGCAGTCCCTCGACGGCGAAGCGGCGGCGGCGCGCGCATGAGACCGCTCCGCAACCCGATCATCCAGCGGGTGATCGCCGCCGTCCTCGTCGGCTGGATGCGCTTCTGCTTCGCCACCATCCGC
>JADGMZ010000121.1 GCA_015234495.1 Brevundimonas sp.
CATCGGGAAAGTCGATCTCGGCCTCGACCAGCGACAGCGCCCTGAGCAGGTCGCGGCGGAAGCCGGCATAGGTCTGTGACAGGGCGCCATCCAGCTGGCCCAGCGCCTGCGCCGCCTGGGCCGTGCTTTCCGCATCGATCAGATCGGCGACGGCCTCGGCCTGGGCGAGGTCCATACGGCCGTTCTCGAAGGCGCGCCGGGTGAATTCGCCGGGCTCGGCGGGGCGCAGGCCGAGCGCGACCAGGGCTTCGCTGACCGCCTCGATCACCGCCCGCCCGCCATGGAGGTGGAGCTCGGCGCAGTCTTCCCCGGTGTAGGAGTTGGGGGCCGGGAAGCGCAGGACGAGGGCCTGGTCGAGTGCGCGGCCCTCAAGGGCCAGATCACGGAGCGAGGCGAGCCGTGGTTTCACGCCGCCGGCGCCGAGTCGGGCCAGGGCTTCGTCGGTCCCGGGGCCCGACAGACGGATGATGGCGATCGCCCCGCGTCCGGGCGGGGTGGCGAGGGCGAAGATGGTGCTCATGCCATCCCCCTGTCGCGAAGCGATGGGGAGATGGCGCGCCGCGCTTGCGGCGTGACGGAGGGGTTGGCGGCGGCGGAGGCGGACAGAGCCCCTCCACCGCTTCGCGGTCCCCCTCCCCGCAAAGCGGGGAGGAGACGAAGGCTCACGGCTTGACCGCCGCTTCCATCAGCTTGCGGAACTGGTCCTGGGCCTGGAGGCCGAAGCTGGTCCAGGTCTTCATCAGTTCGTCGGGCTGCATGGCGGCGACATTCTCGGTCATCCGCTTCTGCATCTCGGCGACCATGGCCTCGTTCAGCGGCGCGACGTCGGGCAGGCCGAGGAAGGCGCGGGCCTCGGCCGGGGTGCAGTCGATCTCGACATTGACCTTCATCGACCCGCCACTCCTTTTCCCTATCGCCACGCGCGCGGCGCCTGGCTGCTTGAGGGTGTTTCACGTGAAACAGCGGCCCTGCCGGGACCGCCCCTGTCAGGTGTTCATCGACTGGAAGAAGTCGGCATTGTTCTTGGACTGGCGCAGCTTGTCGAGCAGGAACTCGATCGCGTCCTGCGGCCCCATCGGGTTGAGGATGCGGCGCAGGACATAGGTCTTGGCCAGCTGTTCCTTCGGCGTGATGAGGTCTTCCTTGCGGGTGCCCGACTTGAGCACGTCGATCGCCGGGAAGATGCGCTTGTCGGCGACCTTGCGGTCCAGCACGATCTCCGAGTTGCCGGTGCCCTTGAACTCCTCGAAGATCACCTCGTCCATCCGCGAGCCGGTGTCGATCAGGGCGGTGGCGATGATGGTCAGCGAGCCGCCCTGCTCCACATTCCGCGCGGCGCCGAAGAAGCGCTTGGGCCGCTGCAGGGCGTTGGCGTCGACGCCGCCGGTCAGAACCTTGCCCGAAGACGGCACGGTGGCGTTGTAGGCGCGGCCCAGACGGGTGATGGAGTCGAGCAGGATGACCACGTCCTTCTTGTGCTCGACCAGGCGCTTGGCCTTTTCGATGACCATTTCGGCGACGGCGACGTGGCGGGTGGCCGGCTCGTCGAAGGTCGAGGCGATGACCTCCCCCTTCACCGTGCGCTGCATGTCGGTGACCTCTTCGGGACGCTCGTCGATGAGCAGGACGATCAGGATCACCTCGGGGTGATTCTTCTCGATCGACTTGGCGATGTTCTGCAGCATCACCGTCTTGCCGACCCGCGGCGGGGCGACGATCAGGCAGCGCTGGCCCTTGCCGAGCGGGGCGACGATGTCGATGACCCGGCCCGAGCGGTCCTTCAGGGTCGGGTCCTGGATCTCCATGTGCAGCCGCTCTTCCGGATAGAGCGGGGTCAGGTTGTCGAACAGGACCTTGGTCTTGACCGTCTCCGGGTCTTCCAGGTTGATCGTGTCGACCTTGAGCAGGGCGAAATAGCGCTCGCCCTCGCGCGGGCCGCGCACGGCCCCGTGGATGGTGTCGCCCGAGCGCAGGCCGAAGCGGCGGATCTGCGACGGCGAAACATAGACATCGTCCGGACCCGGAAGATAGTTGGCGTCCGGGCTGCGCAGGAAGCCGAAGCCGTCGGGCAGGATTTCGAGCACCCCGTCGGCGATGATCTCGACTTCCTCGTCGGCCAGGGCCTTGAGGATGGCGAACAGCAGATCCTGCTTGCGCAGGTTGGAGGCGTTCTCGATCTCGAGGCCTTCGGCGAAGGCGACCAGGTCGGCCGGCGTCTTCTCGTTCAGCTCGGCCAGGGTGATGCGGCCGTTGGGGACGATCGGCTCGCCGTCGTCCTCCTCCTCCTCGTCCGCCTCCTGATCGACCATGGGCAGATCGGCGGCGGCCGGCTCGTTGGTCGCCTGATCGGTTTCCGGGGTCTCGGCCTCGGGGGCGGTCGGATCGGTGTCGCGGACGTCGGTCATGGAAATCTTCTTCAGGCGTGCGCGCCCGGGCGCTCGCGCGGCGGCGAGGTCGGAACGGCTGTCGATGTCTGGCCTCGCGGCCGAAGGGGAAACGATGGACTCCGCCCGTATCGTCGGCCGGCATCGCTGGGAGAGAGGGACCGTCCGGCGAGGGCCAGGATCGGTTCACCGCCAGCGAAACCACGGCGGCGCGATCAGGTCAAGCGGGACCGAACCGGCCCGCGGCGGAAAAGGAATTTATTCCTTGTTCGACCTTGACCGTGGCGGTCCCGCGCCCATGTCAGGACGGCGCATCCGAACGGGGCGCGCGGGGTCTTTGACAATCTGGCGCGGGCGCGGCGAAGCAGCGGCGCTTCAGCAGGCGGGCCTTCGCATAATCTGGCACGATCCGCGTCCCGGATCGCCGCAAGTTTTGTTCTTGGCCGTTGGTTTTCCTCGTCTTTCGTCCTGGCGCTGTTGGCACGCCGAATCCGGAAACCGTGCCAGAAGCAGTCAGCCGAAGACGCCCTCGGTGGTCACGGCCAGCACGGCGACGATGGCGATCAGGAACGGAATCTCATTGGTCATCCGCCAGAAGCGGCCCGACCGGGTCGAGGTCCCGGCGTGAACCCGCTTGAGCTCCCCGGCGAGCAAGCCATGCCAGCCGCTCAGGGCGATCACCGCGGCCAGCTTGATCGCCATCCACGGCGCCAACAGGAATCCCCAGCCCTGGCCGAAGCCGTAGACGTGGATCAGGATCATCCACAGGCCGAAGACCCACGCTGCGGTCATCGCCGGATTGATGATGATCTTGAGCAGGCGACGCTGCCACAGCCGCAACAGCCCCTGCATCTCCGAACGCAGCGGCTCGGCCTTGCCGGCCTGTTCGACGTCGTAGGCGTAGAGCCGGGGCAGGAACAGCATCCCCGCCATCCACGCGATGACCGCCAGGATGTGCAGGCCACGGACGATGTTGAAGATCTCGAAGCTCATGCCGCCGGGTTCTCCGCCTGGCAGGGGCAGGCCTTCCAGTCGCCCCGGCAGCCGGGACCATAGGGCGCGACGCCGGTGCGCGACAGGGCGTGGAGCGCGGCCTCGGTCAGGGCGGTGATGAACGGCGGCGCCGTGCCGACGGCCGGGGCTCGCAGATAGGGCGCGACCCCCAGTCCATGGGCCAGTTCGCGGTACTCGATGTCCAGCTCGACCAGCGTCTCGACGTGCTCCGAGACGAAGGCGATGGGGACGACCACCACGCCCTTGCCGTCGCGCGCCGCCTGCTCCAGCGCCTCGGGCGTCGACGGGCCCAGCCATTTCATCGGTCCGACCCGGCTCTGGTAGCAGACCGCATGATCGATCGTTCGGCCCTGCCCGGCCAGGCGGGCGACCACAGCCGCGACCGTGCTCTCGACCTGCTCCTGGTAGGGGTCGCCCTTGCCGGCGATCAGCTTCTCGGGAATCCCATGGGCGGAGAACAGAACCCGTACCGGGCGGTCGCCGGCCTGGTCCAGCCCGGCGGCCACCGCCTCGGCCTGGGCCTCGATCCAGCCGTAGGCCTCCGGGTAGCAGCAGACGGTGCGGCTGTCGCCCGAGCCCGCATAGACCGCGTTCCACTGCTTCAGCGAAGAGGCCGTGGTGGTGGTCGAATACTGCGGGTAGAGCGGCAGAAGGACGATTTCATCCGGTCCGAAGGCCGCCACGTCGGCCGCGGTCTCTTCCGTCATCGGCTTCCAGTAGCGCATGGCGACGAAGGCGCGGACCTCGTCCCCGGGCAGCCGTTGGGACAACGCCGCCTCCAGCGCCCGGGCCTGCGTCTCCGTCTCCGTCCGCAGCGGCGAGCCGCCCCCGATCAGGGCGTAGTTGGCCTGGGCCGTCTTCTCCCGTCGATTGGCGATGAGCCGGGCCAGCGGCGTCCGCACCACGCCCGGCAGGCCGATGATCGCCGGATCATTGAACAGGTTGAACAGGAAAGGCTTCACCGAGGCCTGGTCGTCGGGGCCGCCGAGATTGAACAGCACCACGGCGATGCGGCGGCCCGACAGCGGGGTCATTGCGCCCCGATCCGCTTCAGAACCTGTTCGACATGGGCGATCGGCACGTCGGGCAGGATGCCGTGACCGAGGTTGAAGATCCACGGCCCCCGTCCCCAGGCCTCCATCAACTGGTCGACGCGACGATCCAGCAACGGCCCGCCGGCCCGCAGCAGAAGGGGATCGAGCGCGCCCTGGATCGGCCTGACCTTCTGCACGCGCCGGCCGACCTCGAGCGGACAGGCCGTATCCAGGGCCACCGCCTGCACCTCGCACTCGGCCGCATAGCGTTCGGCCAGGGCGGCCGAGCCGCGCGGGAAGCCGATCAAGGGGACGGTGACCCCCAGTTCGCGGACCCGTCGCACCAGCGCCTGATGCGGCTTCAGAACCAGCCGTTCGAACAGGTCATCGGGCAGGCCTTCGGCCCAGCTCTCGAAGATCTTGAGGACCTGCGCCCCGGCGTCGGCCTGCATCTTCAGATAATGCGCCGTCGCCTCGACCAGCACCTCGAGTAGGGCGTCGACCGTCTCCGGCTCGGCGTAGGCGTAGGTCCGGGCCTGCGCCCGTTCGCCCCTGCCGATGGTCCGCGCCTCGCCGTCGAGCATGTAGGTGGCCCTCGTCCTCG
>JADGMZ010000122.1 GCA_015234495.1 Brevundimonas sp.
CCGCGCGGCCGCGAGGTGTAGAAGCGCTCGAACACCGTCTCCAGGTTCTCCGGCGGGATGCCCGGACCGTCGTCATCGATGCGCACCCGCACCGGCCGGTCGGGATCGAGGTCGTCGCGCGACAGGCTGACCCGCACCTGCCCGCCCGGAGCGCTGAACGAGCGGGCGTTGTCGATCAGATTGCGGAACACCTGTCCCAGCGGCCCGTCGCGGCCGCGGATCATGGCGTGGTCGCCGCCGGGGCCGGCGAAGGACACATGCACCCCGTTGGGCTTCATGCCCGCCTCGTAGACCTCGACGATCTCGCGCAGCAGCACGGTCAGGTCGATCTGGCGGGGGCGGTCGCGGTTCAGCTCGGCGTCCAGCCGCGAGGCGTTGGAGATGTCGGTGATCAGCCGGTCCAGACGCCGCACGTCCTGTTGCAGCAGGGCGGTGAGCTTTTCGCGCTGGGCCTCGGTCCGGACCAGCGGCAGGGTCTCGAGCGCCGAGCGGATCGAGGTCAGCGGGTTCTTGATCTCGTGGGCCACGTCGGCGGCGAAGCGCTCGATGGCGTCCATCCGGTCCGACAGGGTCTCGGTCATGGTCTCCAGCGAGCGGGCCAGGTCGCCGATCTCGTCCTTGCGGTGATCGAGGTCGGGCAGGGAGATGGCCCGCGCCCGCTGCAGCCGCACCGCGTCCGCCGCCGCCGACAGCCGCATCACCGGCCGCGCCACGAACAGGTGCAGGAGCAGCGAGCCGAGCAGGTTGACGAACAGGGCGACCAGGGCGAACGGCATCAGCGCCCGGCGCTGCGCGCCGAGGGTCTCGTCCACGTCCCCGGCCTCGAGCGTCAGCACGCCCAGCACCTGGTGGACGTGACGCACCGGGACCGACACCGACACCACCCGGTCGCCGGATTCCGATCGGCGGACGGTGGCCTGGGCCTCGCCCTCCAGCGCCCCGCGGATCTCCTCGGACAGGGCGGCTTCGGCCTCCCGCACCGCCGCCCTTTCCCCCTTCTGGTCGACAGACGGAGCCGGCGAACCGGCGGGGAGCGCAGGCGGCAGGGGCTCCCCGGGAATGGCCTCCGTGACGCGGTAGCTGTCCGCCACCACCACCTCGTCGATCCCGAACAGCCGGGCGCGCTGGCCCTCGGGAATGATGACGTCGACGAACAGCTTGCTCGCCTCGATCTCGTCGAAGGTCGGCTGGGGCTCTCCCTGGGTCACGCCGCGCTCGGCCAGGACCTGCGCCAGGATTTCGCCCTGCGCCTTCAGCGTCTCCTGGCGCGCCTCGATCAGGCCGCGGCTCCATTCGTTCAAAACCAGCGCCCCGACGAACAGGATCAGCAGGCTGAGGAGGTTGAGGGCGAGGATGAAGCCGCCCAGCCGCGAGCCGCCGAACCGCCGGGGGCGGCGCGGGCGGTCGTCGTCGCCCGGATCGGCCGGATCAGCTTTCGCGATATCGATATCCGACGCCATACAGGGTCTCGATCGCGTCGAACTCGGGATCGACCACCCGGAACTTCTTGCGCATCCGCTTGACGTGGCTGTCGATGGTGCGGTCGTCGACATAGACCTGGTCGTCGTAGGCGGCGTCCATCAGGTTGTCGCGGCTCTTCACGAAGCCGGGACGCTGGGCCAGCGCCTGCAGCAGCAGGAATTCGGTCACCGTCAGCTTCACCGGCTTGCCGTCCCAGGTGCACTCGTGGCGGGCCGGGTCCATCGACAGCTTGCCGCGCTTGATGGCCTTGGTGGAGCCGTCGCCCGTCGGCTCGGCCTCGCCGCCGTCGGCGCCGGTGCGCCGCAGCAGGGCCTTGACCCGTTCGATCAGCAGCCGCTGGCTGAACGGCTTGTGGATGTAATCGTCGGCGCCGAGGTTGAAGCCGAGGATCTCGTCGATCTCCTCGTCCTTGGAGGTCAGCATGATGACCGGCAGCTGGCTGGTCTGGCGCAGGCGGCGCAGCACCTCCATCCCGTCCATCCGGGGCATCTTCACGTCGAGGATGGCCAGGTCCGGCGGATTGGACTCCAGCGCCTCCAGGCCCGCCGCCCCGTCGTGCCAGGCGGTGACCTTGTGGCCATGGCTTTCCAGCGCCAGAGAGACGGACGCCACGATGTTCTCGTCGTCGTCGACCAGGGTGATGTTGGCCAAGGGCGGTCTCCTTGAGGCTTCCCGTTTCCGCACTAACGCGCGGCAAGCGTTACCGTTCTAAATCAACTGGGTGAGATTACGGCGATAAAATGGGCCGCCGCGCCTGAATGCGCAACGCAGGGAAACCCGGCCTTAAAGGCTTGGCTCCACAATGGCGGCTCATTCGTATGAGCGCTCCATGGCCGGCCCTGTCCACTACGAAGTCTATATCCGCAAGACGGCGCCTGCTCCCTGGAGCCTCCAGATGGCGACGGAGGACCGCGCCCACGCGATCCGGACCGCGGAAGACCTGCTGGACGACAACCGCGCGGCCGCCGTCCGGGTCACCAAGGAGATGCTCGATCCGGACACCATGGCCTTCAACAGCGTCACCGTCCTGACGCGCGGCGCGCCCGAGGTCCAGCGCAAGCGCGTGGTGGCCGAGGAGGACATCGGCCCGCGGTGCAGCGCGCCGCAGGATTTCTACGCCCCGATGGCGCGCGACCTGATCGGCCGGGTCCTCGAGGACTGGCTGAACCGCCAGGGCGTCACCGCCTTCGAACTGCTGCACCGGCCGGACCTGGCGGAGAAGCTGGAGGCCTCGGGCGTCGAACTGCAGCACGCCATCCAGAAGGTCGCGGTGCCGGAGAGCCAGGCCGTGGGCCAGCCGGTGCACGACCTGGTCCGCCACTACCAGAAGCTCAGCGAGCGGGCGATCGAGCGGCTGCTGCTCGCCGGCCGCAAGAACCAGTTCCCGGACCTGGACGACCACTCGCTCGCCGACCTGGCCCATCGGCTGGCCGGCCAGACCGACCGCGCCTTCATCATGGGCGGCGTCATCGCCGGCGCGCTCAAGGGCGCGCGGGGCGGCCGGGCCCGGCTCGACCGGCTGATGGACCTGGCCGACCGCGCGCCCATGGAGGGCCCGCCGCACGCCATGGTCATGGTGCCGATCGAACAGGTGATGTGCGAATTGTTCGCCGCCCGCACCAATCTGGCCGACGTGCTCGGCCCCGGCCTGGACCAGGGCGCGTCCCTGGCTGCGGTGGTGCGGATGGTGGCCTCGAAGGAGGTCGCCGCGCTGATCCAGCAGGATTCCCGCCTGGCCCTGCAGGTGCCGGTGGTCGAGGGCCCCGCCGCCCGTCTGGGCGAACGGCTCGCGGCCGGGCAGTTCCCGCTGCTGTCCGCCGCCCTGGCGAGGATGGTCGTTCGCGAACTGATGAGCCCGCGCCGTCTGCGTCCCAACGACGCCTCGGGCGAGATCGACATCCTGCGCACCCTGGCCATGACCCTGACCGCGACCGCGGGCCGGCTGCTGACGCTCGAGGAGGTGCAGACCGCCTTCAACGAACGCTCCAAGGCCCTCGTCACCGCCGACTTCGTGGCCGCCTATGTGAAGCCCTGCACCACCGTGCTGTGCGAGGCCGAAGCCCTGACCCGGCTCTGCGAGAACGTCACCGGCACGGCCAACAAGCGCGCCGCCGCCCGCTGGCTGTCGGCCTGCGTCGGCTCCTTGCGCTTCGAGAGCGAAATGCGCGCCGCCTCGGCCGGGCACACCACCGCCCAGAAGCTGGGCATCCTCGCGACGCTGGCGCGCGCCCTTCGCGGCTGCGGCCTGTCAGAGCGGGACGAGACCGAGATCGTCGCCGCCATCGGCCTGGTCGGCGGGACCGTCGAGGCCGAGGCGCGGATCGTGGCCATGCTGGTCCGCTCGCCCGCGCCGCTGCCGCAGAAGCTTTCGGCGCTGCTGCGCATGGCCGCCGGAGAGACGGCCCCGCCGGGCCCTGCGGCCGACCGGGCCAGGGCCGAGGCCGTCAGGCTGTTTCGCGCGCCGGAGAACCGAGCCATGCTGGCGGCCGCGCCCGAGACGCTGACGCCCCTCAAGGGCCTGATGAAGGCCGCCGGCCTGGCGGCCTGACCGGCTCAGTCGAAGATGTCGAAGATGTCCATCCGCTTCTTCTTCTTGTAGCGGTAGTCGTCGCTCCGGTGGCGATCGTCGCGGTAGCGGTCGTCGCGATAGCCGGGGGTGTTTCCCCACGGCTGCCGGGGCGGCTGGGCGTGCGCCTGCGGCGGGACCTGTGGAGCCGAGGCCCGGCCCTCGGCCGTCGCCGCCTCCATCAGCTTCTCCAGCTCGCCGCGGTCCAGCCAGACCCCGCGGCAGGTCGGGCACATGTCGAACTGGACGCCGCCGCGCTCCAGCGTCTGCATGGCGGCGTTGTCATTGGGGCACATCAGTAGCGGCACAGGGCGTCTCCACGCGGGATTTCGGAAGGTCGGGCGCCCCGGCGCCGCGGATTGGGCCGGAGTCGAACGCCGAAGCGCCCGATGCGGTCCGACATCACGCGCCTCCGGCGGGGAGGGGAAACCGCCGGCGGCCGCGCCAGAGGGGCCCGTCCCGCACACTCAAACTGGGGGCGGATTGACCTTGCAGCAAGAGGCCGGAACGTCGCGGTCTCAGCAGGCCTGCCCGGCGGCCCAGCCGGACGACCACGCCCACTGGAAATTATAGCCGCCCAGCCAGCCGGTGACGTCCACAGCCTCGCCGATCACATACAGGCCCGGCACGGATTTCGCGGCCATGGTCTGCTGGTCCAGCTGGTCCGTGGCCACCCCGCCCAGGGTGACTTCGGCGGTGCGGTAGCCCTCGCTGCCGACCGGCTTGACGCTCCAGCGGTTCACGGCTTCATCCAGCCGCCGCAACGCCTTGTCCGGCAGGTCGGCCAGATTTCCCTGCGCTCCCTCCTGCTCGACCAGCACCTCGGCCAGCCGTTTCGGAACGAGGTGGCCCAGCGCCGTATGCGCCGCCTGCCGACCGTTTTCCGCCTTCATCGACTTCAGCGCCGCGAACACCTCCACGCCGGGCGCCATGGCCACCGAGATCGCCTCGCCCTCGCGCCAGTAGGAGC
>JADGMZ010000123.1 GCA_015234495.1 Brevundimonas sp.
CATCTTGGTGCGCGACTGGCCGCCGCGGTCGAGGGTGACGGCGGATTTCGACACGCCGAGGGTCTTGGCGAGTAGTTTGATCAGGGCGGCGTTGGCCTTGCCCTCGACCGGGCGGGCGCGAACGCGGACCCTGAGGACGGGGCGGCCCTCGGCGTCGACGTCCCAGCCGTCTATGCGGTCGGAAGCGGCGCCGGGGGTGAGGCGGACGGGGAGACGGGCGGTGTCACTCATACCCGCTCATCCCGGCGAAAGCCGGGACCCAGTTCTGTCCAGCCTGGCGCCGGCGCTTCCGGACAGCGATGGGACCTTGGTTGCTGACAGACATCACCCAAAGCACTGGGTCCCGGCTTTCGCCGGGATGAGCGGATGGAGGGGTGTTCAGTCCAGCGCCTTCATCAGCTCCGGCACCGCCGTCTTGTAGTCGGCCACCCAGCCGAAGTCGGCGACCTGGAAGATCGGGGCGTCGGCGTCCTTGTTGATGGCGACGATGACCTTGGAGTCCTTCATGCCGGCGAGGTGCTGGATGGCGCCCGAGATGCCGATGGCGATGTAGAGGCCCGGGGCGACGACCTTGCCGGTCTGGCCGACCTGGTAGTCGTTGGGGGCGTAGCCGGCGTCGACGGCGGCGCGCGAGGCGCCCACGGCGGCGCCCAGCTTGTCGGCCAGGGGATCCATGACGGCGTGGAACTCTTCCGCCGAGCCGAGGGCGCGGCCGCCCGAGACGACGATCTTCGCCGCGCCGAGCTCGGGGCGGTCGGACTTGACCATCTCCTCGGAGACGAAGGCGGACTTGGCCGAGTCGGCGCCCTTCACGGATTCCACGGAGGCGGAGCCGCCCTCCCCGGCCGCGTCGAAGGCGGTCGGGCGGACGGTGATGACCTTCTTGGCGTCGGAGGTCTGGATCGTCTCCAGGGCGTTGCCGGCGTAGATGGGCCTGACGAAGGTGTCGGCGCTCACCACCTCGACGATGTCGGAGATGGGGGCGACGTCCAGCTTGGCGGCGATGCGCGGCATGAAATTCTTGCCGTCGTTGGACGCCGGGGCGAGGACGGCGTCGTAGCCGTCGGCCAGAGCCATGACGGTGGCCTCGACCGCCTCGGCCAGCTGGTGGCCGAGGGCGGAGGACTCCGCCAGCAGGACCTTGCGTACGCCGGCGATGTTCGCGGCGGCGTCGGCGGCGGCCTGGGCCCCCTTGCCGACGACGAGGATGTCGACGTCGCCGCCCAGCTTGGCGGCGGCGGTGACGGTCTTGTGGGTGGTCTCGCGGACGGCGGCGCCGTCGTGATCGGCGATGACGAGAACGGCCATTAGAGGACTCCCGCGGTCTTGAGCTTGGCGACCAGGTCGGCGGCGTCAGTGACTTTCACGCCCGCGCCGCGCTTGGGCGGCTCGGTGACCTTCTGGACGGTGAGGCGCGGGGCCGTGTCGACGCCGTAGTCGGCGACCGCCTTCATGGCGATCTCCTTCTTCTTGGCCTTCATGATGTTGGGCAGGCTGGCGTAGCGCGGCGTGTTGAGGCGCAGGTCGACGGTGACCACGGCCGGCAGGGTCGCGGACACGGTCTGCAGGCCGCCGTCGACCTCGCGGGTCACGGTGGCCTTGCCGCCGCCGATCTCGATCTTCGAGGCGAAGGTGGCCTGGGGCCAGTCGAGCAGGGCCGCCAGCATCTGCCCGACGGCGTTGTTGTCGCCGTCGATGGACTGCTTGCCCATCAGGACGAGGTCGGGCTGTTCCTCGTCGACCACGGCCTTGAGCAGCTTGGCCACGGCGAGTGGCTGCAGGTCGGCGTCGGACTGGACCAGGACGCCGCGGTCGGCGCCCATGGCGAGGGCGGTGCGGATCGTCTCCTGGGCCTGGGTCGCGCCGATGGAGACGACCACGATCTCGGTCGCCGTGCCGGCGGCGTGATGTTCCTTGCCTTCCTTCAGACGCACGGCCTCCTCGACGGCGATTTCGTCGAACGGGTTCATGCTCATCTTGACGTTGGCCAGATCGACGCCGCTCTGGTCCGCCTTGACGCGGGCCTTGACGTTCGAGTCGATCACCCGTTTGACGGGGACGAGTACCTTCATTGCGCTGTCCATGAGATGGCCGGAATGTGCGGGCAGGGAATGGAACGCCTGTCCCGGCCTGTCAACGTAACGCCGCGTCAACGGGTCCGCCGCCCACGGAGATATCCATGCACCGCCTGCTGACCATGAAGCGACTGAGCGTGCTGTTCCTCGCCACCTTCGCGGTGCTGGTCGGGGCGGTGTTCGCCTGGCAGGCGCTGGTGGTGGCGCCGGGCGAACGCTGCGAGGCGGACGGCGGCTGGTGGGATCCCGGCGAGGAGATCTGCGGGCGGCCGGTGTCGATCGCCGAGATCACCGGACGGCCGATCGGCCAGAGCCGGGCCGAGGCCTCGGACGCCAAGAACCGCGAGCTGATCCAGCTGGAGGACCGGCTGGCGGCGGCGAGGGCCGAGCGCGACGCCGAGGTGCGCCGGCAGCGCGAGGCCCTGACCGGCCGCTAGACCTCAGCGCGTCGCGCCGGGAACCCATTTGACGTCGTCGGCGCCGTGGGCGTTGGCGCGGCGGGCGGCGACGAACAGGTGGTCGGACAGGCGGTTGAGGTAGCGCAGGGCGATGGGCGACAGGGCGCAGCCGGCGTCCTGGGCGCTGACGGCCTGGCGTTCGGCCCGGCGGCAGACGGTGCGGGCCAGATGCAGGTGGGCCGACAGCGGCGAGCCGCCGGGGAGGATGAAGCTGTCGAGCGGCTTCTGGCTCTCGTTCATCCAGTCGATCTCGGATTCCAGCCGTTCGACCTGGCCGTCGAGGATGCGCAGCGCCTCCCATTTCGGCGGCGGATCGTGCGGGGTGGCGAGGTCGGCGCCGAGGTCGAACAGCTCGTTCTGGATGCGGCCGAGCATGGCGTCGATGCGGTCGTTCTGACCGCTGTGCAGGCGGGCGACGCCGATCACGGCGTTGAGCTCGTCGACCGCGCCATAGGCCTCGACCCGCGGGTCGGTCTTGGACACCGGCTGGCCGGACGCCAGACGGGTCTGACCGGCGTCGCCGGTCTTCGTATAGATGCGGTTGAGGGTCACCATGCCGTCAGCTCCCGTGGGTGGATTTCCACCACATGCCGACGACAAGCAGAACCACGGCCACGGCCTGCAGCGCCACCCGCAGGCGCATCAGCTTGTTGGAGCGCGACCGGGCCCCCTCGTCGGTCTGGTAGAGCGAGCGGATGCCGAAGGCCAGGGTGATCGCCACGGCGACGATGGCGAGGATGATCAGGATGTCGAATACGGTTCCCATGCGAGGGTTCTAGGCCCGGGTCGGGCGCGGCGCCAGCAGCCGTATTCTGGATGAAATTGCGACACATTCGCACAATTCTCTTGCGAAGCTTTTGCAGACGATGTTGAGAGGCGTTCTCAACAACGGACCGTCTCCATGAACGCCTTCGCCCCTGCCCGCCGCGCCGCTCTCGCAACCGGCGTCTGCCTGCCGCTGATGCTGGTCGCCGGCGGAGCGGCGGCGCAAAGCCTCGCTCCCGCCGAGGATCCGGGCGGGACCGACCTGGGGGAAATCGTCGTCACCGCGGCGGGATTCGAGCAGCAGGTGCGCCAGGCCCCGGCGAGCATCAGCCTGATCTCGCGCGAGGAGATCCAGCAGCAGCGGGCCAGTTCGATCGCCGAGATCCTGTCCAACGTCGAGGGCGTCGACACGGGGGCGGCGGTCGGCAAGACCGGCGGTCAGACCATCAACATCCGCGGCATGGGGTCGGACTACACCCTGGTGCTGATCGACGGGCGGCGTCAGAACACGGCCGGCAGCGTGACGCCCAACGGATTCGGGGAGACCGCGTCCAGCTTCCTGCCGCCGGTGTCGGCCATTCAGCGAATCGAGGTGGTGCGCGGACCGGTGTCGACCCTGTACGGCTCGGACGCCATGGGCGGGGTGGTCAACATCATCACCCGCAAGGTCGGCGACGCCTGGACCGGTGCGATCAGCGCCAACACCACCCTGCAGTCGGATGACGCCTTCGGAAACCTGTACGGCGGCGACCTGTATGCGGCGGGGCCGCTGGTCACCGACCTGCTGGGCCTGACGGTGCGCGGCGGCTGGTCGATGCGGGAGCCGTCGAACCTGACCTTCGAGGACCGGAACGGGGTCGAGACGCCGGTCAGCGGCTTCGGGCGCAGCTCGACGGAGAACGAGATCCGGACCCTGGGGGCGCGGCTGACGCTGACGCCGCACCCCGACCACGACCTGTGGCTGGACGTCGACGCGGCCCGGCAGTGGTACGACAACTCGAACGGCCAGATGGGCACCAACACCACCGCCGGCGGCTACGGCGACGCGCTGGAGTTCAACCGCGACCAGATCGCCCTGGCCCATGACTGGCGGCTGCCGTTCGGCGAGCTGCAGAGCAATCTGTCGGTGGGGCGCACCGAGACGGTCGGGCGTCTCATCCCGAACGGCGTGCCGGGCGCCGGCGGACCGCGCACGCTGGAGAGCGAGAACCGGATTCTCGACAGCAAGCTGTTCTCGACCTGGGGCGATCACACCTTCACCGTCGGCGGCCAGTACTGGGAAGCGGAGATGGTCGACGGCGTGGCGCCGGACGTCTTCGAGCACACCCAGTGGGCGGTGTTCCTGGAGGACGAATGGCGGCTGGCGGACGGCCTGGCCCTGACCGTGGGCGCGCGGCACGACGACCATTCGAAATTCGGCTCTCACTTCAGCCCACGCGCCTATCTGGTGTGGAACGCGAGCGACGCCTGGACCTTCAAGGGCGGCGTCAGCCAGGGCTTCAAGACCCCGCAGCTGGAGCAGCTGGCGGAGGGCATCATCGGCTTCGGCCGACAGGGAACCCTGCCTCTGCTGGGATCGCCGGGGCTGGCGCCCGAAACCTCGACCTCGACCGAGGTCGCCGCCTTCTTTGACGGCGGAGCCGGCTTCCGCGCCAGCGTGACGCTGTTCCACAACCGGTTCGAGGACAAGATCGCCAGCGGGACGC
>JADGMZ010000124.1:0-1926 GCA_015234495.1 Brevundimonas sp.
CGCCTCCTTCAGCCGCGACGACGCCGTGGCCTTCCATCAGCGCTTCATCCGGCCCGACAATGCGGTGATCTTCGCCGCCGGCGACGCCGAGTTCGACGTGCTGATGGGCATGCTGGAGAAGAGCTTCGGCGACTGGCGGGCCCCGGCCCGGCCGCGGGGGGAGAAAACCCTCGCTCCGGTCGCGGCGCAAACCGCGCCCCGCGTCGTTCTGGTCGACAAGCCGGGGGCCATCCAGTCGGTGATCCGGGTGGGGCAGGCGGCCCCGGACGGCCTCGACCCGCGCAACTTCGACCTCGACCTCCTAAACGGCGTGCTCGGGGGCGGCTTCACCGCCCGGCTGAACATGAACCTTCGCGAGCAGAAAGGCTGGACCTACGGCGCCAACAGCTACGTCAGCGATGCCGTCGGCCCCCAGGTCTTCGCCGTCTCCACCAGCGTGCAGACAGACCGCACCGCCGAAGCCCTGGCCGAAATCGCCCGCGAGCTGAACGACATCAGCGGCGCCCGCCCGACGACGGCGGAGGAGCTGGAGCTGTACCGGCGCGGCGAGGCGCTGACCCTGCCGGACCGTTTCGAGACCAACAATGCGATGGTCGGCTACCTGCGCTACATCGACCGCTTCGATCACCCCTATGCGTGGCTCACCACCCTTCCGGATCGCTACGCCGCCGCGACGCCCGAGACGGTGACGGCCGCCGCCGCAATGCTGGCGCCGTCCGCCATGACCTGGGTGGTCGTCGGCGACCTGTCGAAGATCGAAGCCGGGGTGCGCGCGGCCAGCCTCGGCGAGGTGGAGGTATGGGACGCCGAAGGGAACCGGCTGCGCTAGGGCGCTCCGTCCTGCCGCGACCCGCGGTCGCAACCCCGGCGGTGCGGCTGGCGTTGACTTGCCGGGCGGCGGGCCGGACAAGAAGCGGCATGGACATCCGGATCTTGCTTCTGGGCGAACTCGGCGCCCGCTTCGGTCGGGAGCATGCGCTGGAATTCACCGAGGGGCTGACGGTGGGCGACCTTCGGCGCCGCCTCATCGAGCGGCTCGACGGCTCCGGCCCCGCCCTGTCCGGGCCGGCGATCCGGCTGGCCGTGGATCAGACCATCGTCCCGGAGACCGCCTCCCTGCGTCCAGGCCAGGAGGTCGCCGTCCTTCCCATCTTCTCCGGCGGCTGAGGTGACGGTCTCGGCGGTCCTCACGCCCGATCCGCCGGACGCTGCGGGCGAACTCCGCGCCTTTCTGGCCGGGCGGACGGGCGACGGCGCGGTGGTCAGCTTTGTCGGCCTGGCGCGCGACGCCTCGGTCCAGGGACCCGTCGGCGCCCTGTATCTGGACCACTATCCGGGCTTCACCGAACGGTCGCTGGAGTCCATCGCCGCCGAGGCCGGCGGGCGATTTCCCGTCAGCGATATCCGCGTCATGCATCGCTGCGGCGAGGTCGCGCCCGGCGAGACCATCGTGTTCGTGGCGGTGGCGGCCCCGCACCGCCGCGCCGCCTTCGAGGCCGCCGACTATCTGATGGATCGCCTGAAGACCGAGGCGGCCTTCTGGAAACGCGAGGACGGCCCCGGCGGCTCGCGATGGATCGAACCCACCGAGGGGGATCGCGCCGACCGCGCGAGATGGAGCGACTGATGGCGGGAATCAACCAAAGCCTCGAGTTCCACCCGCTGCGCATCGCCGTGCTGACCATCTCGGACACCCGCACGAACGAGACCGACACCTCGGGCGGCCTGCTGGTCGAGCGGCTGACGGCGGCCGGCCACAGCCTCGCCGGACGCGCCCTCGTCCCCGACGAGGTGGCCGCCATCCGGGGCCAGGTCCAGGCCTGGGTCGACGATCCGGACATCGATGTGATCCTGACCACCGGCGGCACCGGTTTCGCGCCGCGCGACGTCACGCCCGAGGCGGTGCGGCCGCTGTTCCGTCGCGAG
>JADGMZ010000124.1:1936-4983 GCA_015234495.1 Brevundimonas sp.
GTCGCGAGATGGACGGGTTTTCCGTGGTCTTCCACCAGGTCAGCATGGGCACCGTCGGCCTGTCGACCCTGCAGTCGCGGGCCTTCGCCGGCCAGGCCGGGGACAGCTTCGTCTTCTGCCTGCCGGGCTCCACCGGCGCCTGCCGCGACGCCTGGGACCTGGTGCTGGGGCTGGAGCTGGACAGTCGCTACCGGCCCTGTTCGCTGGCCGGCCAGCTGCCCCGGCTGCGGGACGTCTGCGCATGAGCGACCTCAGCCATCTCGACGCCGAGGGCCGGGCCCGCATGGTCGACGTCACCGGCAAGCCCGCCACCGACCGCATCGCCGTAGCCGAGGGCGTCCTGACCTGCGCCGCCGAGACGGTGGCCCGCGCCGTCGCCGGCGACACCCCCAAGGGCGCGGTGATGGCCACCGCCGAACTGGCCGGGGTGATGGGGGCCAAGCGGACCGCTGAGCTGATCCCGCTTTGCCATCCGCTGCCGCTGACCCGGGCGGCGGTGACGGTCTCGCCCGATCCGGGCCTGCCCGGCTTCCGCATCCGCGCCGAGGTCCGCACCCATGGCCCGACCGGGGTGGAGATGGAGGCCCTGACCGGCGTCTCGGTCGCCGCCCTGACCCTGTTCGACATGCTCAAGGCCATCGACCGGACCATGGCCATCGGCGACATCCGCGTCGTCGAGAAGCGCGGCGGGCGTTCGGGCGACTGGAGCGCGGACAGGGCATGATCGGGTTCGACGAGGCGCTGGCCCTGCTGGGCGAGGTCGCCCGGCCGCTGGATCGCGAAGCCGTGGCGCTGGCCGCGGCGCACCGGCGGGTTCTGGCTGCGCCGGTGGTCGCCGGCCTCGACGCGCCCGCGACCGACACCTCGGCCATGGACGGCTATGCGGTGCGCGACGCCGATGTCGCGGTCCTGCCCGCCCGGCTGCGGGTGATCGGCGAGTCGTTCGCCGGGCGACCGTTCGATGGGGTCGTCGGGGCCGGCGAATGCGCCCGCATCTTCACCGGCGCGGCCGTGCCGGCGGGGGCCGACCGGGTGATCATCCAGGAGATCGTGCGCCGCGAGGACGACGTCGCCGTCTTCGGCCACGCCCTGGGCGGGGGCCGGCACATTCGGCCGCAGGGCTCGGACTTCCGCCGCGGCGAGCGGGTGCTGGAGGCCGGACGCCGCCTCGATCCGCGCGCCATGGTCGCCGCCGCCGGGGCCGACGTGGCTGAGGTCGAGGTCTGGACCCGTCCGCGCGTGATCGTGCTGGGCACCGGCGACGAACTGGCGCCGCCGGGCCAGGCCGCCCGGACCCCCGGGGCGATTCCCGAGAGCGTCTCCTTCGGCGTCGCCGGAATGGCCGCAGATCACGGCGCCGAGGTGATCGACCGGCTGCGACTGCCCGACGATCCCGCCACGCTGGAAGCGGCGGCGGCGGAGGCCCTGTCGCGAGCCGATCTGGTGGTGGTCACCGGCGGCGCATCGGTCGGCGAGAAGGACTATGCGCGGTCGATGTTCGCCGCGGCCGGGCTGGATCTGATCTTCTCCAAGGTGGCGATCAAGCCGGGCAAGCCGGTGTGGCTGGGGCGGGCGAAGGGGCGGCTGGTGCTGGGCCTGCCCGGCAATCCGACCTCGGCCATGGTCACCGCCCGGCTGTTCCTCGCCCCGCTGCTGGCCGGGCTGGCCGGAGAGCCGCCGGCTGCGGCCCTGGCCTGGCGCCCCGCGCCGCTGGCCGGCGACCTGCCTGCCTGCGGCGACCGCCAGACCTTCCACCGGGCCAGTTGGGGCGAGGGCGGCGTCGTCCCCGTCGGCAACCAGGACTCCAGCGCCCAGAAGGCGCTCGCCGCCGCCGAGGTGCTGATCCGCCGCCGTCCCGGCGCCGCCGCGGCGGGGGCCGGCGTGATGGTCGAGACGCTCGCCTTCTGATCAGCCCAGCAGCGCCTCGGCGCGGGCCAGGTCCTCGGGGGTGTTGACGTTGAAGAAGGGGTCGACGGGCTGGTCGGGCCAGTCGACGGCGACGAAGCCGACCTCGGCGGCGAACCCCTTCAGCGAGCGCGCGCCGGACGCGGCATAGGCAGGCAGCGCCTCCAGCGCCCCGACCCGCCACAGGCCGCACACCGGGTGCAGCCGTCCGCCGCTGGCGGCCAGGGCGGCGCCCGCGTCGCCGATCGCGTCCGCCAGTCGACCGGCGAGGTCGGGCGGCGTCAGCGGCATGTCGCAGGGCAGGGTCAGCACCGCCGCCCGGCTCGCCTGGCGAGCGAAGGCCAGGGCCGCGGCCAGGCCGCCCAGCGGTCCCTCCCAGGGCGCGTCGGCGATCAGGGCGGCGCCCGGGAGACCGGCGACCTGCGCCGGGTCGCGCACCGCCACGGCGACCGCATCGGAGAAGCGGGACGCCTGGGCCGTCGCCCGTTCCAGCAGGGTCCGCCCGCCCAGCCGGCGCAGCGGCTTGCCGCCGCCGATGCGGCGCCCCTCGCCCCCGGCCAGCACCACGGCGGCGATCTGGTCAGGCGACAGGGTCATGTGAAGATCAGCTTGGCGCCGGCCAGCGCCAGCACGCCGCCCATGGTGACCAGCAGCCCGGACTGGGGCAGGCGCCGCACGCCCAGCCAGGCGCCGAGCACGGCGCCGACGGCGACGGCGGCGACGAACACCGGCAGCGCCGGCGGCAGCCCGGGCAGCAGGGTCATCTGGCCGGCCAGGCCGGCGATCGAATTGACCAGGATGAAGGCGGCGGCGACCCCGGAGGTGTGGCGCGGCGTCTCCCAGGCGAACAGCAGGATCAGCGGGCTGAGGAAGATGCCGCCGCCGGTGCCGGTCAGGCCGGCGAGCAGGCCGAGCACGGCCCCGGCGGGCAGGGTCACGGCCAGGCCGGGCGCCCGCACCGGACGCGCGGCGGTCGCCTTTGGCCGCCACAGCAGCCGGGCGGCGGCGAACCACAGCACGGCCCCGAGCATCGGACGATAGATCTCGGGCGGCACATGGATGCGCCCGCCGAGATAGGCCATCGGAATGGCGGTGACGGCGAAGGCGAGGTACAGGCGCGGATTAAACTGGCCGGCGCGCAC
>JADGMZ010000125.1 GCA_015234495.1 Brevundimonas sp.
ATGCCCGAAGACAGGAACAGCCCCTCGATATAGTTCCGCTTGTAGAAGTTGAGGGTGAGGTCGACGACCTCATCCACCGCGAACCGCGCCCGCGGCACGTTCGAGCTGGCCCTGTTGATGCAGTAGGCGCAGTCGTAGATGCAGAAGTTGGTCAGCAGGATCTTGAGCAGGGAAACGCAGCGACCATCCGGCGTATAGGCGTGACAGATGCCCATGCCCTCGGTCGAGCCGATTCCCTTGCCGCCCGTCGAGTCCCGCTTCGACGTGCCGGATGAGGCGCAACTGGCGTCGTATTTCGCCGCGTCCGCGAGGATGGACAGCTTTCGCCGGAGATCGATCTGGGCCATGTGTTCGCACTATGTTCCGGTCGGAACAATGCGTCCAGCGTGGCCGTAGCGCCTATTGTCGCGTCACCGCAGATAGTTGAGCAGGGAAACCTGCTGCAGCTGTGAAATCACCTGCGCCGAGGCCTGGATGGCGACCTGCGACAACTGCAGATCGGTGATCGCCACCGCCATGTCGGCGTCAGTCCGGCGCGCCACCAGTTCGTCCAGCGAGTTGAGCTGCGCCTTGTGCGCCTTGGTGATGCTTTCCACCTGGTTCGCCATCGACCCGGTCTTGGCCATCTTCTCGATCACCCCGGTGGCGGCCTGATCCAGCCGCGCCAGCTGGGCGGTCAGGAAGGTCTTCTGCGCCTCCGTCACCTTGCCCGCAAAGGGGCCGCCGGCCCCGGCGTGGAAGAGCTGGATGTCCCGCATGATCTCGAACACCTCGGCGCCCAGTTCGTCGGCCAGGAAGCCGGTCTCCATGGTGGCGCCCTCGGCCACCCGGCTGGCGGTCTTCAGGGTGTCGTTGACGAACACCGACGCGACGTCCGGGGCTGCGGCCAGCTGGGCGAGACTGTCGGCCGTCACGGGCGGGGTCGTGGTCGAGGCGCCGGAAAACAGGAAGGCGCCGTGATGCTTCATCGTCAGTCCGCCGCGGATCGCCTGGAAATGCCCCTCCAGCTCCAGCATCAGGGCGCCGGCAGAGTCGGTCGACAGAACATTGCCGACGGCCGTCCGCAGGCCCGCGACGCCCTCGCTGACCTGGGACATGGCCAGGTCCTGGGTGGTCAGCCGGGCGACGACCGCATCGGAGGTGTCGATGAAGCCCTGGATCCTGCTCTGCGCTCCCTTGAGGGCGGTGAGGGTCTCCGATTGCCGCCCGAATCCCGTCAGGTCGGTGGCGTTCTTCTGCGTCGACACCCGCTCCTGGGCGTCCGCGGCCCGGGTCTGGGCCTTCATCAGGTCCAGCAGGGCCGACTGGTAGTTTCCGAAGGTCGCGACGCGGTTCATCAGATCATCCCCAGAAGCGTGTCGTACATGTCCCTGGCCGCCTGGATCAGGCGCGCCGAGGCGTTGAAGGCCTGCTGGTAGGTGGTCATCAGCACCAACTCTTCATCCAGGTTGACCCCCTCATGGGCGGTCTGTCGGGCGGAGGCCTCGGTGGCGAGGGCGGAGGCCATGTCGTTGCGGTTCTTGGCCGCCGCCGCCTTGCCGCCGATCTCGCCCGACAGTTCGGCCGCGTAGCGCGACACGGAGATCGAGCCGCCGAGGGAGTCGCCCGCGGGCGAGAAGTTCGCTGTCCGCTCGCCCGCGTCCGCCAGCAGCAGGGCGCCGCGTCCGTCGCCGGGACTCAGCGCCGAGGCACCGACAGCGGCCGAGAGGTTCAGGTGGGCCAGCGCCAGCCTCGACGGGCTCTGGCGAATGTCGGAACGCAGGGCGAAGCCGTCGGCGCGCGAGGCCCGCACGCCGCCGCCGATGCCGAACAATTCCGTGACCGACACGCCGGATGGAATCTGGACCGTGGTGTCCTCGAGCACGCTCATCGCCGGCGGCGGGCTGCCGTAGCCCGTGAAGGTCAGAGCGCCGTCGGCCGACAGTGCGAACGAGCCGAACCGCCCCACGCCGGTGGCGGGGTCGTTCAGGGCCGAGATGAGGTCGCCGACCGTGCCGCCCGCAGGGATGGCGACCTGGATGTCGCGCAGCTTCGATCCCGACTCGCTCGTGAAGCGGAAACTCAGGGACTCGCCTGCGGTGAACCCGTGCGGGGAGGCGGCCGTCAGGCCGGTCTCATAGAACCCCGGACGGTCGGTCGTGATCAGGTCGTTGAGGCCGAAATAGTGCGAGAAGCCGCGCCCGGTCTTGTCAGAGGGGATGTCCGGATCGTCGGCGATGGCGACGCCGTTGCCGCCGCTGGCCGCGATGGTCAGCTTGCCGTCGACGAAGCTGGCGGTCGCCGCTCCGCCAAGCTGGGCGTTCAGGACGGTCAGGAAGGTCGCGGGGGTCGCCGCGGCGCCGTTCACCGTCATCGTGGCGCCGCTGAAGACGATGTCGGCACGGGCCTGGATAACGCCCCCGGCATTGGTCACGGCGACGGTTGTCTGGCCGCTGAACCCGGCGATGGCGTTCTCGAAGCTCTGGCCGAGGTTGCGGCCGGTCAGGCTGGGGGGCGCGGGCACGGCGCTGTTCGCGTTGTGGGCGCGGTTCAGTTCGTCGGCGAAACGGGCGACCAACTCGGCCAGCCGCTCCGCCGTCGCCGGCGCCTCGATGTCGCGAAGCTCGACCAGGCCCTTGATCTCGCCGGACGCCACATTGTCGAGAAGCGGGCGTTTCTGGCCGCCCGGCTCGGTGACCCAGATTTCATTGAAGGCCGTCTCGTTCGTCACCGTGCCGGCGCGAGTATAGCTGAGCGTCGCGGCGCCCTCGCCGGCCAGCAGGGCGCCGGCTCCGGTGCGGATGGAGACGCCCCCGACCGGACGGACCGCGACACGGATGTCCACCAGTTCGGCCAGTTGCCCGATCAGGGCCGCCTGAGCCGTCTCGGCGCCGGAGGCGTCTCCGCTGACGACGGTCGCGCGGGCGATCTCCAGGTTCAGCCCCTCGATCTGCTGCAGCAGGGCGTTCGCCCTCTCGACGGCGCTCTGTATCCGGCCGTCCGCGTCCTCCCGCACGGCCTGGATCTGTCCGCCGATCCGGCCGGCTTCACTGAACAGGGACTGGGTGCGGAACAGCGCGTCCTGCCGGCGAGGCGAGGAGGTCGGATCCTCGGCGCTGGCCGCGAAGGCCGCGAACACGGCGTCGACCTGCGAGAAGAAGCCATTGTCGCCGCCGGGATCCCCGAACAGGGACTGGATGCGGTCGTAAAGCTCGTGGCGCACGCCCTGACGCGCCGCCTCCGCCCCGGCGTTCAGGCTGGCCGCCTGCAGGAAGCGATCGGTCGCCAGGCGGATGCGGGCCACCTCGACGCCCACGCCCATCCCATGACTGCTCAGGGAGACCTGATCGCCGATCTTCCGGACATAGCCCGGCGTGTTGACGTTCGAGACGTTGTCCGAGACCACGCGAAGCTGGGTCTGCGCCGTGGTCAGCCCGCTGGTCGCGGTGTTCATGATGGCGTTCAGCGACATGCGCGGGCCTCCAACACGGCGGCGCCCGGCAAGGCCTGCCAGCCGATGCGCGCTTTTTGCCCGGCGTCGGAATTCGGACTCGCGAGCAAGTCACTGTAATTTCGCGGATTCACGTTTCGCGCTTGGGTCATGACGGGCAAGGTCCGCAAACCGCGGGCCAAGTCGCCGGACTGGAAATGCCGGTCAGCGGCGCCGGGCAAGAATGGTCTCCACACGGCAATAATCGACCGCCCGCCGCCTGCCGGAAAAGGCAGGACCTGGAAAAAATCCGCTGCGTTCCCCGCTGGTTAGATGAGTTTCCCGAACTGGCCCGCGACTTGCGCCGGGCCGTCCGAATGTTCGGCGCAGCAGGCGCCCCAGCCACATCGCTCAGGCGACGCCCCTCGGGACCATGTCCGCGCAAGCCGTTCTCTCTGTCATCGCGCCCGCCCTTCCGGCGGCCCCACGCGGGTCGTCCGGCGATCGCGATGCGGTCGGTTTCCAGGGCCTCCTTGACGACGTCCTCTCGGGCGAAGGCGAGGTCGTCGGCGACGATCACGCCGGCTCCGGTGAACAGCCCGCCACGGCGGGCGCCCAGGTCGTGAAGACGACCGAACCGCAACCGCTCGTCCTGCCCGACGCCGGGACGGCGCCGGAACTTGAAGTCTCGGTGGGCGTGATAGCCGGTGATCCGGTTCCGCCGGCGCCGCCGGAGGTTCCGGCCGCCAGGTCCCCGGAGCCGCAGGTCTTGCCCGGCCCGGCCGCAACCAGGGAGGCCGACGCTCTGACTCTGCCGGACACCGGGATCGGCAAGTCGTCCGGGCCGCTGGTGCTGCCGGGAGCCGACGCCGCCAAGGGGGCGGAGCCTCAGGTGCTGCCGGGAGCCGACGCCGCCAAGGGAGCGGAGCCCCAGGTTCTGCCGGGAACCGACGCCGCCAAGGGGGCTCAGCCGCAGGTGCTGCCGGGGTCCGTGGCCAAGGATCCCGCCCCTCAGGTTCTGCCCGGAGCCGCCGTTGACAAGGCCCCCGAGCCGCTTGTCCAGCCGGGCCTGCCGCCTGCCAAGGGACCGGAGCCGCAGGTGCTGCCGGGAACGGCCGACGCCAGGGACGCCGCGCCGCTCGTCCTGCCGGCCGCGCCGCCCGCCAAGGGAACCGGGCCGCAGGTGCTGCCGGGCGCTGACACGAGCAAGCCGGCTCAGCCTCAGGTTCTGCCGGGCGCCGCTCCCGACAATGTCTCCGCGCCGCCGTCGATCGAGGGAGATGGGCCCGAGGTTGCGCCAGGGACTGCCCCCGCCGACCCTGCCAGGACGGGCGCCGGATCGGCGCAGGCCGCGCCGGCCCAACCGGTCGCCCCGCCGCTCCGGGCCCTGGCTGAACGCACCTCGAGGCCGCTCGATGAGGCCTCGTCCGCCGCGCCGGGCCAGGCGCGGGGAGACGCGAAGTCGGCTGACGCCGCGCCTGCGACTGTCGGCATGACGGGGGGGCAACCGATCAACAAGCCGGGCCCGCAGACCGCTCCCGCAGCGACTGCGCCGCAATCCGACGCCGG
>JADGMZ010000126.1 GCA_015234495.1 Brevundimonas sp.
CCGAGATCGAGCGCGCCCGCGCCGACGACCGCGCCGGGCTCAAGGATCCGCAGACCGACGCCGACCGTGTCAAGCCGGGCCACCAGCAGTATCTCGTGGTCATCGGCTCCTGCACCCATCTGGGCTGCGTGCCGACCTTCGGCTCCGGCGACTACGGCGGCTGGTTCTGCCCCTGCCACGGCTCGCACTACGACACCTCGGGCCGCATCCGTAAGGGACCGGCGCCGACGAACCTGGTCGTGCCGACCTATGAATACGTGTCCGACACCCGCGTGAAAATCGGCTGAGGACGGGCGAGAGAACGATGAGCGATCACGAATCCACCTACGTCCCCAAGACCGGCATCGAGAAGTGGTTTGACAGCCGCCTGCCGATCATCTGCTTCGGCGCGGACTACATGTCGCTGCCGACCCCGAAGAACCTCAACTACTGGTGGACCTTCGGCGGCATCCTGGCCCTCTGCCTCGTTGTGCAGATCGCCACCGGCGTCATCCTGGCCATGCACTATGTGCCGAACACCGAATTGGCCTTCGCCTCGGTCGAGCGCATCATGCGCGACGTCAACGGCGGCGACCTGATCCGCTACACCCACGCCAACGGGGCCTCGATGTTCTTCATCGCGGTCTACCTGCACATGCTGCGCGGGCTGTACTACGGCTCCTACAAGGCGCCGCGCGAGATGATCTGGATCGTCGGCTGCGTGATCTTCTTCCTTATGATCGCCACCGCCTTCCTCGGCTACGTCCTGCCTTGGGGCCAGATGTCCTTCTGGGGCGCCGAGGTGATCACCAATCTGATCGGGGCCATCCCGGTCGTCGGCGAGCCGGTGCTGATCTGGCTGCGCGGCGGCCCGGCCATCGACAACGCCACCCTCAACCGCTTCTTCTCGCTGCACTACCTGCTGCCGTTCGTGATCGCCGGCTGCGTGGTCCTGCACCTGTGGGCCCTGCACCACGCCGGCCAGAACAACCCGGTCGGCATCCTGATCCCGAAGGACCGGCTGAAGAAGGACACGGTGCCGTTCCACCCGTACTTCACGGTCAAGGACGGCTTCGCGATCGTGCTGTTCCTGATCCTGTTCGCGCTGTTCGTCTTCTTCATGCCGAACGCCCTGGGTCACGCCGACAACTACATTCCGGCCAACCCGCTGCAGACTCCGGCGCACATCGTGCCCGAGTGGTACATGCTGCCCTTCTACGCCATCCTGCGGGCCATTCCGGACAAGTTCGGCGGCGTGCTGGCGATGTTCGGCGCCATCGGCGTGCTGTTCATCCTGCCCTGGCTGGACACCTCCAAGGTGCGCTCGATGCGCTACCGCCCGGCGATGCGGACCTTCTTCATCATCTTCGTGCTGGTCGGCATGGGCCTGGGCTGGTGCGGGGCGCAGCTGCCCGACGCGCAGGTGGTGCCGGGCATGCCCAGCTTCACCCTCTTCGACGGACAGCTGAACAGCTACCTGTGGCTGACCCGCCTGCTGACCGCCTACTACTTCCTGTTCTTCCTCGTGCTCATGCCGGTTGTCGGCCTGCGCGAGACCCCGCGGCCGATCCCGGCGACCATCTCCGAGCCGGTTCTGCCGGGCGGGGACGCCATGACCGAAGCCGCGCCGGCCTCGCCCGAGAAGAAGGGCTGAGAGCGACCATGACCCTCAAGACTTCGATGCGTTCGATGAAAAAGACCCTGGTCCTGATCGCCGTCGCGACCGGCCTCGCCCTGACCGCCCAGCCCGCGCTCGCGGCCGGCGGCGCCAAGCACCCGCGCAGCGGCGGCTTCAGCTTCGAGGGCCCGTTCGGGACCTTCGACCAGGCCCAGCTGCAGCGCGGCTACAAGGTCTACCGCGAGGTCTGCGCCTCGTGCCACGGCATGGACCTGATGTACTTCCGCACCCTGGCCGAGCCGGGCGGTCCCTTCTACGACCCGCATCAGGAAAATCCGGCCGCCAACCGCTTCGTCAAGGTGCTGGCCGCCGAGGTCCAGGTGCCGGACATCGACAGCGAGACCGGCGAGGCGATCATGCGCGACGCCGTCGCCGCCGACCGTTTCCCCAACCCCTATCCGAACGCCACGGCCGCGGCGGCGGGCAACGGCGGGGCGATGCCGCCGGACCTGTCGGTCATGGCCAAGGCGCGCCACGACGGCGCCAACTACATCTACTCGCTGCTGTCGGGCTACGGCGAGCCGCCGGCCGGTCTCGAGATCCGGCCGGGCCAGTACTATAACCCGTACATGGCCGGCGACCTGACGCCGTTCGTGGCCGAGGGCGCCCATGTCCCGCCGGGCGGCTTCATCGCCATGCCGCAGCCCCTGATGGACGGCCAGGTCACCTATGACGACGGCTCGGCCGAGACCATCGACCAGTACTCCAAGGACGTCGCCGCCTTCATCGCCTGGGCCTCGGATCCCAAGCAGGTGCAGCGCAAGCAGGCGGGCCTGGGCGTGCTGATCTTCCTCTTCCTGTTCGCCGGCGTGACCTACGTCAGCTATCGCCGCCTCTGGAAGGGCATCGCCCACTAGGGCTTTCCCGCCGAGGCAGACCGATCAACCCGCCGGGGCTCAGCGCCGGCGGGTTTTTCGCGCCCGCTTGCCCGATTTCGGAAAGGACTTTATGATATAAAGTCTGTGAGGGAGAAGACGCGATGATCAAGGGATCGAGGATTTCGCTGAACGTGCTGGCGGCCTGCCTGGCGCTGGCGCTTCCGGCCGCGGCGTCGGCGCAGACGATGCAGCCGGCGGGAACGGCGGAGCAGAGAGCGGCGATGCAGACCCTGTCCTGGATGGACGGCGAATGGGTCGGAGAAGCGACGGTTTCGATGGGGCCGGGGCAGACCAGCACCCACCCGCACACCGAGCGCATCGGACCGATGCTGGGCGGGTCGATCAAGGTCATCGAGGGTCGAAGCCTCGGCGGGGCCGACGGCGCGGCCGCCTTCAACGCCTTCGCAGTGGTGTCGTGGGACGACGCCAGCGACCGCTACACCATGCGGTCCTACGCCAACGGCGAAGTCGGCGACTTCCCGCTGCAGGCCACCGCCGACGGCTTCAGCTGGACCAGCCCCGCCAGGGGCGGCGAGATGCGCTACGTCGCCACCTTCAGGGACGGCGAATGGGTGGAGACGGGCCACTTCGTCATGCCCGGCCGCGAGCCGATGCAGGTGATCCAGCTTCGCCTGCGCCGCCGCGGCGACACCGACTGGCCGGCTGGCGATCCGGTCATCCCCTGACCGCCGGCGCATCGACAGCGGAGGAGCGACGCCCTAACGTCCGCTCAGGTTGTTCTTCCGGCTGAGGGTGTTCCGTCCATGCGTCTCCTGTCGTCCGCCGCCGCGCTCGCCGCCGGCTTCCTGCTCGCCGCCTGCGCCAGCACCGGCGCCGCGCCGTCCGCGCCCGACGCCGCCCTCGACGCGACCCGCCTGATGGAGCACGCGCGGGTGCTGTCCGACGACAGCTTCCAGGGGCGTGGCATCGCCACCCCCGCCGAGGACATGGTGGTGCGCTATCTCAGCGAGCAATACGCCGCGGCCGGCTTCCAGCCGGGCGGCGAGAACGGCGGCTGGACCCAGGACGTGACCCTGAACCGCTTCACCGCCTCCGACATCAAGGCCGCCTTCAAGGTCGGCGGCGAGACCATCCCCCTGGCCCAGGGCCAGCAGATCGTCGTCTCGACCCGTCTGCCCGGCAGCCGCGTGGCCCTGACCGACGCGCCCCTGGTCTTCGCCGGCTACGGCATCACCGCGCCGGAGCGCAACTGGGATGACTTCAAGGACGTCGACGTGCGCGGCAAGGTCATCGTCGTCCTCGTCAATGACGCCGACTTCGAACAGCCCGAGCTGAACACCTTCAACGGCCGGGCCATGACCTATTACGGGCGCTGGACCTACAAGTACGAGGAGGCGGCCCGCCGCGGAGCCGCCGGCGTCATCATCGTGCACGAGACCGCCCCGGCCTCCTATGGCTGGGCCACCGTCAACAACAGCTGGGCCGGCCCGCAGTTCGACATCGTGCGCCAGAACGCGGCGGCCGAGCGCGTGCCGGTCGAGAGCTGGATCCAGCGCGACGTCGCGGTCGACCTGTTCCGCCGCGCCGGCCTCGACTTCGAGGCCCTGAAGGTCCAGGCCCGCGGTCGCGACTTCCGGCCCGTGGCCCTGAACGGCGCCAGCCTGAGCACCACCTTCGCCGTCGCCACCAGTCAGATCACGACCCGCAACGTCATCGCCCGCCTGCCGGGTTCCACGCATCCGGACGAGAGCATCCTGTACACGGCCCACTGGGACCACATCGGGGTCGGCGAGCCGGACGCCAACGGCGACGCCATCTTCAACGGCGCCGTCGACAACGCCAGCGGCACCGCCGGCCTGCTGGAACTGGCCCGCGTCTGGGGCGCCGGCCCCCGGCCGGAGCGCTCGATCGTGATGATCAGCTTCACCGCCGAGGAGAGCGGTCTGCTGGGCTCGGAATACTACGCCGCCAATCCCGTGTGGCCGCTGGAGACGACCGTGGCCGGGTTCAACATGGACGCCATGAACGTCTACGGCCGGGTCGAGAACCTGGGGGTGATCGGGCACGGCCAGTCCGAGCTGGACGAACTGCTGGCCGCCGCCGCCGCCCGTCAGGGTCGGGATATCGCGCCGGACGCCAACCCCGCCGCGGGCAGCTATTTCCGCAGCGACCACTTCCCCCTGGCCAAGCGCGGGGTGCCGATGGCCTACGCCGAGGGCGGCGGCGACTTCCGCGATCCGCCGGTGGCGCCGCGCGAGGCCGCCCGCGACGAGTACGG
This sequence comes from Brevundimonas sp., assembly GCA_015234495.1. Taxonomy (GTDB): domain Bacteria; phylum Pseudomonadota; class Alphaproteobacteria; order Caulobacterales; family Caulobacteraceae; genus Brevundimonas. The sequence goes on from JADGMZ010000126.1 coordinate 4,775, forward strand.
GGCCAAGCGCTACCATCAGGCCGACGACGAATGGTCGCCCGACTGGGATCTGCGCGGCCAGGTCGAAGACCTGCAGGTCGCCCTGTGGATCGGTCGAGACCTCGCCAACAGCCGCGCCTGGCCGGGCTGGAAGGAGGGGTCGGAATTCGGTCCCGCCCGCGCAGCGAGCGCCGCCGCGCGC
>JADGMZ010000127.1 GCA_015234495.1 Brevundimonas sp.
CAGCCGCCGGGCGGCGAGAACCGCTTCGGCCTGCTGACGCTTGAGCATGGCGCTGGCGATCTCGGGCGCATAGGCAAGGTGGGCCAGCCGCGCCTCGTCGATGGCCACGCCGGCGACCCGCACCCGGCCGGCCAGTTCCTCGCGCAGACGGGCGGCGACATCCTCGGCGTCGGCGCGCAGGGTCAGCTCGTGCTCCTCGCCGTGGTCATAGGCGTAGTGCGAGGCGAGGTCGCGCAGGCCGGTGTCGACCTGGATGTTCACGAAGGCCTGATAGTCATCGACGTCGAACAAGGCCTGGGCCGAATCCTCGACCCGCCAGACCACATTGGCGGCGATCTCGATCGGATTGCCGCGCTTGTCGTTCACCTTGAGCTTGTCGGAGGTCAGGTTGCGGACCCGCAGGCTGATCTTCTTGCGGCTGTACCACGGCAGGACCCAGCGCAGCCCGGTCTTGCGGTCGGTGCCGCGATAGTCGCCGAACAGCAGAATGGCCATGCCTTCGTTCGGCTGCAGGGCGTAGAGGCCGCAGACCATCAGCAAACCGATAATCCCCGTCACGACGCCGCCCACGACGAGCAGCGCATTGTCCGGATCCTGGGCGATGACGACCGGCCCGCCGATCAGCAGCAGCAGGCCGACGAGCAGCATCAGAATGCCATTGGCGGTCGATGCCGGCCGTTCGGTGGATTTGGAATGGGTCGTGGTCATCAGTCCCTCCTGATTCGATATGGAAGTGATATCACATTGATTGCGACATCGACAATGGCCACGCTGGCCGCTTAGATCGCCGGGACGCCATCGGCCTTGCATTCGCCTCAAATTCGAGAAACTTGAGGCAGGCTGGCGCGGTCCCTGTTAGAGGATCGCCGGCGTCTCTGCGCGTGTCGTCCACAGGGGTTCTTCTGAATGCGTATTCTACTCGCGACCGCGGTGGCGATCGCTCCCCTGATGGCGGCGTCCGGCGCCATGGCCGAAGTCGTGATCTCGACCGCGCGCACCACGCCGATCACCACCGCCAATGCGACGGGCAGCGGCCCGGACAGCATCCGGATGCAGACCGGCGGTTCGATCGCTCTCAACAGCGGCGTGGCGGTCACGGTGAACTCGAGCCACAACTTCGTGATGGATGGGGGGACGATCACGGTCGACAATGCGCCCCCCGGCGCCACCGGCGTGCTGATCGAGGGCGGCAACACCGCCGACATCACCATCACCGGCTCGATCGCGCTTCTGGACGACATCCTCACCGAGACCGACACCGACACGGACAACGACGGCGATATTGACGGCCCGTTCGCCAATGGCTCGGACCGCTACGGCGTCCGGCTCACCGGGGCCGCGCCCTTGATCGGCGACATCGTCGTCAGTTCCGGCAGCCAGATCGCCGTCGACGGCAACAGCTCCTACGGCATCCTGCTCGAGGCCGGCCTCGACGGAACCTTTGACATGTTCGGGACCGTCAAGGTCGTGGGCGACGACAGTTACGGCGTTCGGGTCATCGGCGACGTCAGCGGCGACGTGCGCACCGGCGGCGAGATCTCGGCCCGCGGTCCCAATTCGACGGCGTTCGCGGTCGAGGGCGACGTCGGCGGCGCCATGGTGATCCATTCGAACATCAGCGCCTCGGGCTATCGCTACACGACGCGGCCCGCCGATCGCCCCGACGGCTTCGAAGAGACTTCGGAAAACGACGAGCGCATCCTGTTCCTCGACGAACTGGACCCCGACGACCTGATGCAGGGCGGTCCGGCCGTCAGCATCCAGGGCAATGTCGCGGGCGGAGTCGTGCTGGACCGCGGACCTGCCTACTCCAGCCTCGGGATCGACGGCGATGACGACGGCGACGGCGTCAAGAACGGCGACGAGGACGACGACGGGGACGGCACTCCCAACCGCACGGATACCGACCGCGACGGCGACGGCCTGATCGACAGCACCGAAAGCACGGCTTCGGTCAACGTCTTCGGATCCGCCCCGGCGATCGAGATCGGCTCCGACACCCAGTCCATCTCACTGGGCGCTGTCGGCACGGGAGACGAGGCCTACGGCTTCATCAACCGCGGCAACGTCACGGCCCAGGGCATCTATGACGAGGTCGAGGCCAACGGCATCGTCTTCGGCGGCAACGCTGGCCAGACGGTGGATATCGCCGGCGGCGTCCGCAACGAAGGCACCATCGTCAGCCTGTCGTTCGACGCCGATTCGACGGCCCTTCGATTCGGCGAGGGCGCCATCGCCCCGACCCTGTACAATTCCGGCTCGATCACCTCGGGGTCGAACAGCGAACTGGAGACGACGAACCGCGCCGTCCGCATCGACGCCGGCGCCACTGTCAACGCGCTGGTCAACACCGGTACGATCCTGGCCAGCTCCGGCGGCGGGACGGCCGACACCTTCGCCATCCAGGACCTCAGCGGCACCCTGACCTCGATCACCAACAACCGGTCGATCCAGGCGACGCTCAACGCCAACGCCGACAACGACCCGGTCACCGGCTCGGCCGTCGCCATCGACGTGAGCGCCAACACCACGGGCGTCACCCTGATCCAGGAAGGCATCGCCGCCCCCGCCACCGAGACCAACCCCGACACCGACGGCGACGGCGTGCCCGACAACAACGAGCCGAACATCTTCGGCGCCATCAATCTGGGCAGCGGCGCGGACACCCTCGACATCCGCAACGGCTTCGTGGTCGGCGATATCTCGTTCGGCGACGGGGCGGACACCCTTCTGGTCACCGGCGGCGCGATCGTCCGCGGCGCGCTGTCCGACACCGACGGCGCCCTCGACATCGACGTCTCCGACGGCCTGCTGGAAGGCCGGCACACCGAAGCGCTCGACCTGACCAGCCTGAACGTCGGCGCGGACGGCGACCTCATCGTCACCCTGGATCCCGCCAACGGCGTGGCCGGGACCTTCAACGTCTCCGGAACGGCGACCCTGGCCGACGGCGCCGGTCTCGGCGTGCGCTTCAACTCGCTGCTGACGAGCCCGGACCGGTTCACTCTTATCGACGCCGGGACGCTGAATTTCGGCGACATCGACCTGAGTTCGCTCGAGCAGAACTCGCCCTATCTGTACATGGTCGAGGCCGGAGCCGATGTGGGCGCCGGCCAGGTCTATGCCGACGTGCGCCGTCGCACGGCTGAAGAGGCTGGCCTGATCACCGTCGAAGCACAGATGTTCGACGCCTTCTACGGCGCCTTGGGCGGCGACGGAGCGGCCGCCGTCCGCGACGCCTTCCTGGCGCAGACCGATCGCGGCGAGTTCCTGAACCTCTACGAGCAACTGCTTCCGGAACATTCGGGCGGACCGCTGCTGTCGCTGGCCTCTGGCGTCGACGCTGTCACCCGGGCCCTGACCGGCCGCAACGCCTCCGCCGCGCCCGGCGAGACCAGCGCCTGGGTGCAGGAGATCAATTTCTACGCCGACAAGGACAAGACCGACACCTACGGCTTCCGTTCGGAAGGCTTCGGCGTGGCCGGCGGTATCGAGCGGGGCAGCGGACTGGGGGCCGTCGGCCTCAGCGTCGCCTTCACCTCCTCCGATCTCGAGGATCCTGAATCCGAGGCCGAGGAAGTGCTGTCCGCCAACCTGCTGGAGCTCGGCCTCTACTGGCGCGCGCAAGGCCAGTACTGGACCACATGGGCGCGGGCGGCGGCGGGCTACGCCTCGTTCAGCTCCGAGCGGCGTTTCGTCGGCCAGGGCCTGAGCCTGTCCAATGAGTCGGACTGGAACGGCGTCACCCTCGCCGCGGCCGGCGGCATTTCCTACGAGCGCGAATACGGGCGCTTCACCATCCGGCCCGAGGCCTATGCCGAGTATTTCTCGCTGAGCGAGGACGGCCACGTCGAAGAAGGCGGCGGCGACGGCTTCGACCTCGAGATCGACGACCGCAACGGCCACATGTTCTCGGCCACGGCCGCCATCAACCTGGGCATGAAGATGGGCCAGGACGACTGGCTGCGGCCGGAAATCCGGCTCGGCTGGCGCCAGAACATCTCGGTCGATCCGGGCGAGACGATCGCCCGCTTCCGCTCTGGCGGCGGCGACTTCACCCTGGCGCCCGACTCCATCGAGGGCGGCGGCCCGATCCTCGGCTTCCGCCTCAACGTCGGCAACGAGCTGGGCATGCTCTCGGTCAGCGCCGACGCCGAAATGATCGAGGACTACGTGCGTTACATGCTGTTCCTGCGGGCCAGCTTCCGGTTCTAGGGCCGGCGACGGACGGGCGGCTAGCTCAGCTGGTCAGAGCACCTCGTTTACACCGAGGGGGTCGGGGGTTCGAACCCCTCGCCGCCCACCATCCGCCATGGTCCCGCGCGAGGCTGGGCGCCGGGAGATTGTCGATGAAGTCCATGGCCAAACGCAGCACCGCCCTCGCCGCCGTGCTCGCCGGCGCGCTCATGCTCCAGGGGTGTCTGGTCGGGGCCGTGGTCGGCACGGCGGGGGCCGTGGTCGGCGGAACCGCCAAGGCGACCGGCGCCGTCGTCGGCGCGGGCGTCGACGCCGTGACCACTTCGGACGAAGAGACCCGCGCCAAACGCGAGCGCGAACAGCGCGAATGGGAGCGCGAGCAACGCCGCTGCGAACAGCGGCAGCGCCAGGGCCGCGACTGCTAGAGCCGTCGCTCCATCGCGTAGTTGTGGATGGCGACGCCGCCGATCTCGAAATCCCGCCGCGCCTGCACCGCATAGCCGCGCCTGAGGAAGAAGCGCCGCGCCGCCTCGCTGGCCTCGACGTACAGCCGCGTCAGGCCCGCCTGTCGCGCCGCCGCCTCCAGTTCGTCCAGCAGCCGCGCGGCCACCCCTTGCCCCGCCACAGACGGGTCGGCGAAGATAAAGTCGATATGGCCGTCGGACTCGAGGTCGACGAACGCGACCACCTGCCCGTCGTGGTCCGCCACCCAGCAACGGCGACCGTCCGCCATCCTGACCCGGAAGAGCTCCGCCC
>JADGMZ010000128.1 GCA_015234495.1 Brevundimonas sp.
CCTTCATCAGCTACAGCCATCAGGACGCAGCCGCCGGTCGGCGCCTGCACAGGCGGCTGGAGCGCTATCTGCTGCCGCGCCGGCTGGTCGGCCGGGAGACGGCGCGTGGCCCGGTCCCTCGCCGGCTCGGGCCGATCTTCCGCGACCGCGAGGACCTGCCCGCCGCCGACAGCCTCAGCGAGCAGGTGCAGGCGGCGCTGGCCGGCTCCGCCAGCCTGATCGTGGTCTGTTCGCCCGCCGCCCGGCAATCGCCCTGGGTGTCGCGCGAGGTGGAACTGTTCCGCTCGCTGCATCCGGACCGACCGGTGCTGGCGGCCCTGATCGCCGGGTCGCCCGCCGACGCCTTCCCCGAGCCCCTGCTGGACTCCGGTCGCGAACCTCTGGCCGCCGATCTGCAGCCCGCGGGCGACGGGCCGCGCCTCGGCTTTCTCAAGCTGGTCGCCGGGGTCGTCGGCCTCGGCCTCGACGAACTGGTCCAGCGCGACGCCCAGCGGCGGATCCAGGCCGTGACCGCCGTCACGGCGGCGGCCCTGGCCGGAATGCTAGCCATGACCCTGCTCGCCGCCGCCGCCATCGGGGCCCGGCGCGAGGCGGAGCGGCAACGCGCCGAAGCCGAGGGCCTGGTCGAGTTCATGCTCACCGATCTGAGAGACACGCTGGAAGGCGTCGGCCGGCTGGACGCCCTGGACGCGGTCAACGATCGCGCCCTCGCCTATTACCAGGCCCAGGACATCGACAGCCTGCCGCCCGACTCGCTGGAGCGGCGCGCCCGGGTCCTGCTGGCCATCGGGGCCGACCTGCAGACGCGCGGCCAGTTCGATGCGGCCATGCGGCAGTTCGGACAGGCCCGTCGCACCACCGCGGCCCTGCTCGCGGCCGAGCCCGACAAGCCCGCAAGGATGCTGGCCCACGCCCAGAGCGAACAGGCCATCGGCGTCATCGCCTTCCAGCGTGGTCGCCACGCCGAGGCGCAGACGGCCTTCGAAGCCTATCGCAATCTGGCCGACCGCCTGGCCGGGCGCGATCCGGACAATGCGGCCTGGCTGCGCGAGGCCGGCTTCGCCTACGGCAATCTGTGCAGCCTTGCCCTGGCCGAACCCCCGCGCCCGGACGAGGCGCTGACCCTCTGCCGCACCGCCCTGTCGCGGATGCAGGCGGCGGTCGCGGCTTCGCCCCGTCCGGACGTCTATGCGCTCGACCTGGCCAACCGGCACGCCTGGCTGGCCGACGCCTGGCGCGAGAACGGCGACGACGCCAGGGCGCGCGAGCACCGGCTGGCCGAGGAGGCCATCGTCCTTCGCCTCACCGCCAGGGATCCGGCCAATATGGAGGTGCGGCTGCGCTGGGTCGCGGTCCAGCGCGCTCTGGCTGCCCTCGCCTTCACGGACAACCGGCCGGACGAGGCCCGTCGCCGCCTGGAGTCCGCCCGCGACGCCGCCGACGCCATGGTCGCTCACGAGCCCGCCAACGAGAGCTGGGCCGCCTTGCGCCGCAAGATCGGCGACAACCTCGTCGTGCTGGAACGAATGCAAAGGGAGAGAGTGCAATGACCGACCCCCGAACCGGTGATGTGCCGATCGCCGACTTCCCCCTGCCGCAACACCTGTGGTCCGGCTGGAAGGCGGCGGAGATCATCTACACCTTCTACACCTACGACCCGGCCGACCCGCAGGGCACGGTCCACGGCGCGCCGCGCAGCCTTCAGCTGCGCCGCACCGACGTCGAGGCCTTCGTGCGCGAACGGCTCAAGTCGCCGGACGTCCCGCACCAGGGCTATATCCGCCATCGCGACCCGGAGGATCACTGGCCGGTCCCCGACCGTCCGATCGACATCTATGTCGGTCGTCCCTGCTACGTCGTCATCGAGCTGGACCGGAAACTGCCGTGGCAGTTCCGGCCCGGCCATCCGGCGATCACCTCCTGGGACGACAATTTCGACGACAACGGCGCCCTGCATCATCTGATGCCGGACGGCCGCATCGTCGGTGGCGAGGGCCCGCCCGGGGAAGGCTGCCGCATCGCCTGGTTCGGCGTGAACCGGCGCTGCCATTTCGAGCATCAGAAATTCGTCTGCCACATCGTCCCGGCCGGGGTTGAGCTCCGCGATCCTGTCTCGGTCGATCCCGACATCCCCAACGACGGGGGCAAATTCCCCTTCCTCGCCCGTCTGGCCGGTCAATGAGGCCGGCTCCTTGACCCCTACCCCCTCCCCGGCCCTGCCGGCCATCATCGCCCTCGCCCGGTCCGGCGCACTGGACCGGGCGAGACGGCTGTTCGACGAGGCGGGGCTGCGCTCCGCGGACGACGCCGCCAGCCTCAGCGTGCACGGGCGGCTGCTCAAGGACGAGGCGCGACGGGCCGGTCCGGACGAGCGGCCGCGGTTGTGGCGGGAAGCCGGCGACGCCTACGCCCGCGCCGCCGCGCTGGGCGGCGACACCTATCCGCTGATCAACGCCGCCACCCTGGCCCTGCTGGCCGGCGACCGGCCGACGGCGGAGGCGCGGGCCGGCGAGGTGCTGGCCCGCCTGCAGGCCGGCGACACCGGCCCGGAGACGCCCTACTACCTCGAGGCCACCCGGGCCGAGGCCCTGTTGCTGCTGGGCCGGACCGAGGAGGCGGCGGCCTCCCTGCGGGCCGCCTGCGCCCTCGCCCCCGAGGCGTGGGAGGACCACGCCTCGACCCTGCGTCAGTTCAGCCTGATCCTCGAAACCCTGGATGAGGACGCCGGCTGGCTGGCCCCGCTGCAGCCGCCGCGCAGTCTGCATTTCGCCGGTCACATGGGCGTGGACGACGACCCCGCCCTGCGCGCCGCCATCGACGAACGTCTCGCCGCCGAGCGTATCGGCTTCGCCTTCGGAGCCCTGGCGGGGGGCGCAGACCTGATCGTGGCCGAGGCCGTGCTGGCCCGCGGGGCCGAACTCCATCTGGTGCTTCCGGCCTCGCCGCCAGTGTTCCGGGCCGAGTCCGCCGCGCCTCTCGGCGGCGACTGGTCGGGCCGGTTCGACGCCGTGCTGGACCGCGCCGCCTCCGTCGCCGTCGCCGGCTCGGGGCGCGACGCCACCACCATGCTCCACATCCGTCTGGCGGCCGAGATCGCCATGGGCCGGGCGGTGATGAAGGCCGCCGGGCTCGCCAGCGAGGCGGTCCAGCTTCTGATCGCCGACCCCGGCGCGGACGGCAGCGCCACCGAACACATCGGCGCCCACTGGCGGGCGGCGGGCCGCCGCCAGTTGCGGCTGGAGCAGCCGCGGCCCGGCGACGCGCCCCCCGGCGGACACCGCCTGCCGGCGGCGCCGGAGGGCGGCCGGCTCGCCGCCCTGATCGCCGTCGGTCTGGAGGACGACGCCCCCGCCCAGCTGGCGCGCGCCGCGGCGGCCCTGGACGGAACCACTCCGCTGACGCCGGCCGTGGTCGCCGCAGAGGTCCTGCACCTCGCCTTCGCCGATCCGCTGGAGGCCGGGGCCGTCGCCGGCCGCATCGCCCGGGACGGAACGTCCAGGGTCGCCGCCCACTACGGCGTCATCCGCCTTGTCGACAGTCCGTTCGGCGCCCCCCCGGCCGCCATCGGCGCCGCGACCGGGGTCGCCCCCGACCTGCTGGCCTCCACCCCGCCGGGCGCCATCCATGTCAGCGAGGCCCTCGCCGCCGCCCTGCACAGCCGCGCCGAGCTCGGCCCGGGCGAGACCGCCTGGATCGGCGAACTGGTCCGGGACGGCCGGACCCTCGGACTCCACGCCCTGACGCCCCCGGACGCCTAGACCACCAGCTCCTCCAGCCGCTGCGGCGCCACGATGCGCAGGGCGTCGCCTTCCCGCCGCGCGATGCCGCGTCGCTCGAGGGCGCTGACCGCGCGCGACACGGTCTCGCGCGTGCTCTGCACCCGCACCGCGAGGGCCGCGTGCACCGGAGCCGGCCGGATCAGCTGTCCGTCGCCCGACCGCGCCAGACGCAGCAACTCGGCATAGACCCGCCCGGGCGCCGACAGGGTGGTGCGGTCGACCATGCGGGCGCTGGTGGCGCGCAGCTGCTGCATCAGCGAACGCACCAGCAGCAGGCCCAGCGAACCGTGCCGATCGACCAGCATCACGAAATCGGCCGCCGGCACGCAGGCGGCGCGGGTCGGGTCCGCCGCCACCACATCGGCCTCCAGCGGCGGCAGGTCGCTGGCCGCCAAAGCGCCGAACATGTCCCCCACGCCGTATTCGTGGACCAGCACCATCTGGCCGTCGAGCCCGTAGACCAGGGCGTGCGCGCGACCGGCCGTGACCAGCCAGGCGTGGGTCCAGGGGTCGCCATAGCGCAGGATCACCGCCCGCGGCGAATAGTCCCGCGCCGTTGCGGTGGCGGCCACGGCCTCGGCCACCTCGGGGGTGCAGCCCAGCGCCGCCCGGATCGCCCCGGCGAGATCGCCCGGCTCAGCCGCCATCGGCCCCCGCCCGGTTGCGCACCAGGTCGTCGACCACCGCCGGGTCGGCCAGGGTCGAGGTGTCGCCCAGCGCCCCGACCTCGTTCTCGGCGATCTTCCTCAGGATGCGGCGCATGATCTTGCCCGAGCGGGTCTTGGGCAGGCCGGGCGCCCACTGGATCACGTCCGGGGCGGCGATCGGGCCGATCTCGGCGCGGACCTGGGCGATCAGCGCCTTGCGCAGCGCCTCGCCCGGCTCGACCCCGGCGACCAGCGTCACATAGGCGTAGATGCCCTGGCCCTTGATGTCGTGCGGGAAGCCGACCACCGCCGCCTCGGCCACCGCCTCGTGCAGCACCAGGGCGCTCTCGATCTCGGCCGTGCCCATGCGGTGGCCCGAGACGTTGATGACGTCATCCACCCGGCCGGTGATCCAGTAATAGTCCTCCTCGTCGCGGCGGCAGCCGTCGCCGGTGAAATACTTGCCCGGATAGGCCGCGAAATAGGTGTCGAAGAAACGGGCGTGATCGCCC
>JADGMZ010000129.1 GCA_015234495.1 Brevundimonas sp.
GCTCATCGCAGGGAGTAGCCGCCACCGGCGACGAGGGTCGAAGCCGTCGAACGGCGTCCAGCAGTTCGTCCACCGCCTCTTCCGTCGTCGCCCACGAGCAGACGAAGCGCACCGAGCCGTCGTCGAAACGGTAACAGGCCCAGCCCGCCTCGTTGAGCCGCCGGTGCGCGGCGCTCGACATCCGCACAAAGACGGCGTTGGCCTCGACGGGGTGCGCGAGGGCGAAGGGCGAGGCGGTCACGAAGCCGTCGGCCAGGCGCTGGGCCATCAGATTGGCGTGGGCCGCCCCGTCCTCCCAGGCGTTGCTCTCGAGCAGGCCCAGGAAGGGCGCCGCCAGATATCGGGCCTTGGACGCCGTCTGCCCCGCCTGTTTCAGCCGGTTGTCGATGCGCCGGGCCAGGGAGCGATCGAACATGACGATCGCCTCGGTGCAGTTGGCCCCGGCCTTGGCTCCACCGAACACCAGCACGTCGACGCCCAGCCGGGCGATGTCGGTCAGGTCGAAGCCCGCCGCCGCCGCATTGGCCAGCCGCGCCCCGTCCATGTGCACGCCATAGCCGTTCAGCTTAACCGGCTCGATCAGATGGCGCAGCTCCTCCTCGGTGTAGACCGTGCCGTATTCGGTGGCCTGGGTCAGGCTCAGCGCCGCCGGCGGCTGGCGATGGCCGACCTCGGGCTCGCCCAGGGCGGCGTTCAGCGCCACCGGATCGATCTTGCCCGAAAAGCCCGGCAGGCCGATCAGACCGACGCCGGAACCGAAGAAGCCGGGCGCCCCCGTCTCGTCGGTGCAGACGTGGGCGGCGTGGTGGGCCAGCACCGCCTCGTGCGGCCAGGCGAGCATGGACAGGGCGATGGCGTTGGCCGCCGTTCCCGAGAAGACGAAACGGATCTCGGCGTCGGCGTCGAGCCGGCGGCGGATCTGGTCGGCGGCGCGGGCCGTGACCTCGTCCGCCCCATAGGCCCGCGCATAGCCCTCATTGGCCTCGACCAGCGCCTGCAGGGCGGCCGGGGCCATGCCGGCGGTATTGTCCGATCCGAAGTCGTAGCGCACCCGTCAGCCCTCCCCTTGGGCCGCGTCGCCGGCCCGCGCCTTGTCCTCGACTGTCCGCACCGTGACCACCGGCATGACGTCCTCATCGCCATACGGAACCGCGACCTGATGCGGAAACGGAATCTCTATGCCCGCCTCGTCCAGCGCCTCCTTGCCGGCCTGCATCAGGTCGGCCTGGGTCTGCCACCAGTCGCCCACCTTGACCCAGGCGTGCAGGGTGACCTGCACGGCGCTGTCCAGCAGTCCGGTGACGCCCGTCCATGGCGCCGGGTCGGGCAGCACCTTGTCATGGCCCCCGGCGACGTCGGCCAGCACCTGCCGCGCCCGCGTCAGGTCCTCGCCGTAGCCGACCGTGAACAGGATCTCGATCCGGCGGGTCTTCTGGCCGGTCACATTGACAATCACCTCGTTCAGCACACGAGAGTTGGGCACTACGATCTTGTGATTATTGGCGTTCGACATCTGGGTGGTGAACAGGTCCAGCCGCTGCACCGTGCCCGAGGCGCCGCCGACGTCGATCACGTCCCCGACCTTGTAGGGCCTCAGCACCAGCAGCAGGACGCCGGCGGCCACATTGGACAGGGTTCCCTGCAGGGCCAGGCCGACGGCCAGCGACGCCGCCCCCAGCACCGCGATGATCGAGGTGGTCTGCACCCCCAGCCGCTGCAGCACCGCGATGAAGCCGACGATGTAGACCACCACCCGCGCCACCTGGACGACGAAGCTGAGCACTGTCGGGTCGTTGCGGAATCCGCGCACTCGCGACAGCGCCCGGCGGGTGATGCGCGAGGCCCATTTCGCCCCGAGGATGGTGACGACGAGGATGACCAGGGCGACGAGCAGGTTGACCGCCAGATCGCCGGCCATCTCGGTCGCCCTGGCCAGCACGGCCGCGTCGAAGGTCAGGGTTTCGCGGGTCGCGGTCACGGCGTCGTCCAACGAAGGCGGTGCGGAGATCATGGGCCGGGTCTAACGCGCCCGGTCCGATTTGGAAGCCCGCCCGACCGATTTTCAACCGGAGCCGGCCGCGAGCCGGCCGCCGCCGCCTTCCAGCGCGTCCAGCAGGTCCATGACGTCGTCCAGCGTGTTCGCCTCCCGCGCCGGCTTGTCCCATCGGATGCGGCTGATGCGGGGGAAGCGCATCGCCACGCCGGACTTGTGCCGCGTCGACCGGTTCAGCCCTTCGAAGGCGATCTCCAGCACCAGGCCGAAATCGCGTTCCGCCCGCACCGACCGCACCGGCCCGAACCGTTCCACCGTGTGATCGCGAACGAACTTGTCGAGCTGTTTCAGCTCCTCGTCGGTGAAGCCGAAATAGGCCTTGCCCACCGGCGTCAGAGCCCCCTCCCCGGTCCAGACGCCGAAGGTGTAGTCGGAATAGAAGCTCGACCGCTTGCCGTGCCCGCGCTGGGCGTACATCAGCACCGCGTCAATGACGTGCGGATCGCGCTTCCATTTGAACCACGGCCCCTTGGGCCGGCCGGCGACATAGGAGCTGTCCCAGCGTTTCAGCATCAGCCCCTCGGCCGCCGCGCCCACCGGCGGATCGGCCCGCAGCGCGGCCAGCTCCTCCCAGCGCGAATAGGGCACGATCGGCGACAGGTGCAGCCGCTCGCCGCCATGACCCCTGACCAGTCGCTCCAGCCGCCCCCGCCGATCGCGCAGGCTCAGCGGCCTCAGGTCCTCGCCCTCCTCGGCCAGCAGGTCGTAGGCGACGATGGCCGCCGGAAAGGCCGCCATCAGTTTCGCGTCCACCGTCTTGCGGTTCAGCCTCTGCTGCAGGTCTCCGAACGGGGCCACCTGGCCGTCGCGCCAGACCACCAGCTCCCCGTCCACCGCCCCCTCGAACGAGAGCCCCTCCATCACGTCGGCGAAGGCGCCGGAGATCTCGTCCCCGGTCCGGGAGTACAGCCGCGCTGTCCCCGCCTCGCGCACCGCCTGGATGCGGATGCCGTCCCATTTCCATTCCGCGGCGTAGTCGTCCGGAACCAGCCGCTCGAAGTCCGCCGCCTCGTCGAGGGCGACCGCCAGCATCACCGGCCGGAACCGCCCCGGCGCATCCGCGTCCGGCCGCGCTCCGTGCCCTTCCAGCCAGGCGAACAGGTCCGCATAGGGCGGGCTCAGCGCGTGCCAGACTTCCTCGATCTCCGACACCTCCACCGGCGTCAGCGCCTGCACCGCCTCGCCCCCTTCCGGATCGGGCGGTTCGCTGACCGCGGCCGGCCGCACCATGGCCGCCGCGGTCTTGGCCAGCCGGGCCGACAGGCCGACGCGCAGGCCCCCGGTCATCAGCTTCAGCAAGGCCCAGCGCCCCTTGGGCTCCAGCGCGTCCAGCCAGCCTTCCAGCAGGGCGGGAACCTCGCCCCGCCCCGCCGTGCGCAGGGCATCGACCACCTCGCCGAGCTCCGGCTCGCGGTTGGCCCGATGCCCCGGATCACGGGGCCAGATCAGGGCGACGGTCTCGGCCAGGTCGCCGACATAGTCGTAGGACCAGCCGAACAGCACAGTGTCGACCCGGGCCTCCACCGCCTTGCGGATCATGGCCGGCTTGGCGGCGTGGAAGCTGAGGTCCCCGGTCAGGGCGGCCAGGGCCCAGCCGCGGTCGGGATCGGGCGTGGCGCGCAGATAGTCCCTCAGCAGCACCAGCTTCGCATTGCGCGAGGCCGTCAGCGACAGGCGATCCAGCAGTTCGGCGAAGGCGCGCATTCCGTCTTCAAACGCGAAAACGCCCCGGAAGTCTCCTTCCGGGGCGTCTCGTGCAGGCGCCGGACGCCCTAGTTGAACAGACCGGCGATGACGGCGGTGATCAGGCCGGTGGCGATGGCGGTCATGACCACGTCGTCGCCGCTGCGCACATACTGGTAGCCGCGGGGCGGCTGGCGCAGGCCGTAGCGGCCGTAGTCGCTGACGACATAGCTGTTCGAGCGGTAGTAGGACGGCATCCGCTGGCCATAGGCCCAGGTCCGGGTCTGATAGCCGCGCGGCGGCTGGTAGCGCCCGGCGTTGTAGCGGCGTTGCGCCTGCTGCCAGCGGGCGTAGGCGCGCTGGTCCTGACGCGCCTCGCGGCGGTCGTCACGACGGTCCTGACGCCATTCACGACGATCCTCGCGGGCGTCGCGGCGGTCATCGCGACGGTCGTCGCGGCGATCGTGGCGCTGTTCGTAGCGGTCGCCGCGCGATTGCGCTTCGGCGGCGGTGGCGGCGCCCAGGGTGGTGGCCGCGAAGGTGGCGGCGAGGGCGGCGGTGAGAGCCTTGTTCATGGGAGGTCTCCAGGTGCGGCCGAGGGATTTCGACTTGCCCGCACCCTGGACCCCGGGCCTTGAGCCGGGCCTGAACGTCCCTGCTTACCTGCCGTTCATCCCCGCACCGTCGTTGGGCCGGTCTTCGCGCCAGCCGCTCAGGCGGCCACGGCCTTCTGACCGGTCTCGACCATGGCCCGCAGCCCGGCCCGGCCGGAGCCGACCTGGTTCATCACCGTCGCAAGGGCGGCGAAATCGATCGGCTTGTTCAGATAGGCGTCGGCGCCGGCTTCCAGCCCCGCCTCGTGGTCTTCGGTCCGGGCCGAAGCGGACAGGACGACGATCGGCGTCTCGGCGTTGACCCCGCCGCCGGCGCGGATGCCGCGCGTCGCCGTCAGGCCGTCCATCACCGGCATGTTCACGTCCATGACGATCAGGTCGAAGGGCTGGCCGCTGGCCATCTCCATCGCGATCTGGCCGTTCTCGGCCGTGGACGAGGTGTGCCCGGCCGAACTCATCCAGGCCTCCAGGATCATCCGGTTGACCGGGTGATCCTCGACAACCAGCACGTTCAGCGACCGGCCGTCCTCGACGTCGGCGACGATCGGCGCGAGCGCCTCCTCGCGGGTCCACTCCACGACCTCGGCC
>JADGMZ010000130.1 GCA_015234495.1 Brevundimonas sp.
CGACGAATTTCAGGCAGACCGAGGTGGTCGAGCGCGTCGCCGGGTCCCGGGCGAGATGGTCGATCCACTGCGTCCGCTGCACCCACGCGTCGAGCGCCGCGGCATTGGCCTCGGTGCGGGCGATCAGGGCCGACAGCCCGCCCGCCGAAAGCGCCCATTCGACGCCGTCGATCCAGTCCTCAAGGGTCCAGACCGAGAAGGTGTTGATCATCGATCCGGACGCCAGCGCCTGATCGAAGCCGTCACCGCTTCTCAGCCGCAGGACCTTGGGAACCGGGCGCGGCGGGGTGAAACGATCCAGCCGCTCGATCGCCCGCGGCGACAGGGCGGCGACGCCCAGCCCGGCCTCGCCTCCCAATGCCTTCTGGAAACTGAAGGTCACCACGTCCAGCCGGTCCCATGGCAACGGCATGGCGAAGGCTGCCGAGGTGGCGTCGCAGATCACCAGACCTTCGCGGTCGGCCGAAATCCAGTCGCCGCCGGGCGCCCGCACGCCGGACGTGGTCCCGTTCCAGGGAAAGACCAGATCGCAGGCCGGATCGACCCGGGACACGTCGGGAAAGTCGCCCCAGCTCGCGGTCAGGACTTCAGGCTCGAGCTTCAGATGGTCGCGGAGATCGGTCGCCCACACCTGTCCGAAATTCTCGAACGCCAGCGCCTGCACGGGTCGTTCGCCGAGCATCGACCACATGGCGGCCTCGACCGCCCCGGTGTCTGAACCGGGCACATAGACCAGCCGCCAGTCGTCCGGCAGCTCCAGCAGGTCGCGGGTCAGGTCCAGGCCGTGAGCGAACCGCGCCACCACTTCGGGCGCGCGGATGCCGCGGCCCAGCAGTTCGTGCCGGATCGCCTGGCTCGACCAGCCGGGTCGCTTCGCGGTTGGCCCCGAAGAGAACCATGGCCGCTCCGGCTTGTGATTGGGCTTGCCGCCCATCAGTCGCGCCATGGCCGAAAGGCCCCGCGGTCGCGCATTTCTTGGGCCAATTTGGTCAGGTTCTCGTCGGGACTGTCCGGCAGCTGGATCATCAGCTTGGCCAGCAGGTCGCCGCGCTTTCCGCCCACGAACGCCCCCCGCCCCTTCAGCCGCAGCACCTTGC
This sequence comes from Brevundimonas sp., assembly GCA_015234495.1. GTDB lineage: Bacteria > Pseudomonadota > Alphaproteobacteria > Caulobacterales > Caulobacteraceae > Brevundimonas. Next base: position 1,098 of record JADGMZ010000130.1, read on the forward strand.
CGGAGTTGGAACCCGCCGGAATGGTCATGCTGACCGTCCCCTCCGGCGTACGCACCGGCACCTTGCCGCCCAATACGGCGTCGGGCAGCGGCACCGGAAGGTCCATGGTCAGGTCAGCCCCGTCGCGCTGGAACACCGGATGGGGCGCGATCTTCAGGGTGATCAGGGCGTCCCCCGCCTCGCTTCGGCCTGAGGCGCCGGGAGCGCCCTGGCCGCGCAGACGAATCACCTGTCCGTCCGCCGCGCCCTTGGGAATGGTCACATCGAGGGTCCGGCCGTCGGAAAACTGGATGCGACGGGTGGCGCCCGAGATGGAGTCCTCGAGGCTGATCTCCAGCGTGGCTTTCACATCCGCGCCGCGCGAAGGAAAGCCGCCCCGGGCGCCGCCTGCCCGGGCGCCCCCGAACATGCCGCCGAACAGGTCATCCAGATCGATGTTCTCAAAGCCGCCGCGCTGAGCCCCGGCTTGGCCGAACGGGCCTCCGCCCGGCCCGCCTCTGGCGCCCCCGCCGAAGCCGCGGAATTGCTCGCGCCCGTCGGCGTCGATTTCGCCCCTGTCGAACTTGGCGCGCTTTTCCGCATCGCCGAGCAGGTCGAAGGCGGCCGTCACCCGCTTGAAGCGCTCATCCGCCTGCCGGTTGCCGGGGTTCTTGTCGGGGTGCAGCTCCTTGGCGAGCTTGCGAAACGCCTTCTTGATCTCGTCCGCGCTCGCGCCCCTCGAAACGCCCAGTTCCTTGTAGGGATCGCCCGCCACGTTCGCGCCAACTCCTGCCGCATCCAGTCCGATCCGTCAGTTAGGGCATTCCCACCTCAGCGCAAAGGCAAAGCGGTGGATTCCCGCTCTCAGGCCAGCGCAGTCCGCGCCTCGACTCCCCACCCGAAGCCCTCGCCCCACTGGGCCACCGCCGCCTCGGTCCCGAGAAGACCGTCCGGGAAATCCGTCGCAATCTCGGCTGCGGCATAGACTGCGCCGTCCCCTTCCGCTTCGAAGGATCTCACCTGGACGCCAGAAGACAGGATTCGAACGCGGTAGCGCGGCGGATCGACGAGCCGAACCGCACCCTCCCATCGATCGCCGTCCAGCCGGGATCGCGCCAGCCAAGCCAGATCAAGCCCGCCGTCGGCGCGCGCGGTGCAGCGAAGATGCGCCGGGCTCCACGGACGCTCATGGAGCCCCTCCGCGGCGAAGACGGTCTCGCTGACGCCTGGGCCGCCCGGTGGCGCGCCCGCCGCTCCCGCTCGCCACACCAGCGGCAGTCCTCTCTCGGCCGTAGGCGAGGCTACGCGTGAGAGACCGGGTTGCAGGAAGACCACGACGGCGCCGCTGTCGGCCCCCGCCGCCATGGCAGGCTCCGTTCCCTGCTGTCCCCGCAGCAGGCCGCTCAGCCGCCAGATTCCACTGCTGATCAACGTCGCGGTGCGGAACTGGACGATCTCCCAGCCCGCAGCCGTCTCCACCGCCACGGCGTTGCCGCCGGCCAGCACGGCGGGCCGGCCAAGGCTCACGGGAGCGCGCCCCTCGATCCGAACCTGGAGCGCCTGGACCTCGTCCCAGCGATGCCGCACGCCGGGGCGCAACTCGGACGTCAAATGGCCCACGGTCGCAGACTGGTTGATGTCGGCGCGCGCGGTCAGGCTGGCTGCATCGACGCCGGCGAAGACGCGCATCGGCCTCCATGGATCCGCTGCGACCACCGCAATCGGCCCTGGATCATCGCCTCCGTCCATCAGGGGCGGCAGATCGAGCATCCGGAAGAAGGGCGCTCCGGTCTTCACGGCGCCGTCACCGGTGGACGGCCCGGCATCATCGCCGCTGGCGGGCGGCGTCACGATCGGCTCCAACACCACCGACGGCGCCTCGGTCAGGTCCAGCCGCGTCGCCCTCCACAGACGACCGTCGCCGGCCACGCGAACCGTGTCGCCTGGTTCGAGCGTCAGCAGTTGCCGAGGCCCTGGCCGGATCGTCAGCCGATCCTGCCTTCCGGCTTCGAGGGCCCGAGCAGCGGTCGCCTGGGCGAGCGATCGGCCGCAGACCGCCGGCAGGTCCAGGTCGAGACCGCCCCCGCCCCCGGCCCCCCGTGCGATGGCTGAACCCGTGGAGTAGTCCGCGTCGCCGTCGATGAACCTCACCCGGACCGCGGCGGGCTGCTCTTCCAGAACCCGGTCCGCGCGCACGGCGCTCCCCGTCTGCGGCAGGGCCAGCGCCTCCGGGTCCAGCGTCAGGACCGGCGGCTCCCCTCCGATCACGGCGATGCGCCCGCCGCGCTCCGTCGCCGCCATGCCAAGCGCCGTCAGCAGCGGTTCCAGCGCGTCGCGCACCCGCATCGGCCGGTCGATTACACAGCCCTGGACGTCGCCTTCGGCCGCGCCGATCTCGAACTCCCCCGCCTCCAGACCGGCGCGCATCAGGATTTCCGCGATCAGATTGCGGGCGCTGCCTCCCAGCCGTCCATTGAGCCAGTGCCCGGTTCGCCACGCCGGCGCATCAGCCCACACCTCCAGGCGCGCAGGGAAATCAGGCCACGGCCGGGCATCCCAGCACCAGGCGTCGGCCGCCTCCAGCATCCGCCCGCCGTAGACCGAAGACGGCGGATTGTTCGCGGGCTCTGCGAAGTGCGCCAGCACGGCCTCCAGCGCGCGTCTCTGCATCCTGTCGTCGCGGGCACCCGTGGAGAATGGCGGCAGGCTCCCCTCTGCGCTCTTGGGGTCCGAAAACAGGTTCGGCGCATTGCCGCCCCGATCGACCGCAGGACAGCCCAACTCCGTCAACCGGACAGGCTTCATGCCCGCGACCCAGTCCGTCGGCGTCGACTTCCGGGCGCCGCCGGGGCGGTCGTGGTGGGCGTGTGACCACCAACCCTTCAGGTCCTTGGCCCGGAACACCCAGTCCTCGCCATGGGCCGCGTCGACGATCGGCGTGCGCGCCTGGGCGGCCCGATCCTCGACCGATGCGTAGAACCAGTCGAAACCCTCGCCCCCGGCGACCTGGGCCGCCAGGCCTTCGACGTCGTCCGGACCGGCGAAATCTTCGGCATCCAGACCGCCGTCGCCCTCGCGCCAGTCGGCAAGCGGCGGGTACCAGTCGATGCCGACGTAGTCGATATCCGGATCGGCCCACACCGGATCGAGATGGAAGATCGCCTCGCCGCCGTCGCGCCATCCGGCGTACTCAGACCAGTCAGCCGCGTAAGAGAGTTGGATGTTCGGGCCGACCACCGCCCGGCACTCGCTCGCCACCTCGCGAAAGGCCTCGACCGCCGGGAAGGCGCCGGCGGCGTCCCGGGTCAGGGTCAGTCCGCGCATTTCGGATCCGATCAGCAGGCCATCGGCTCCGCATTCGGCCGCCAAGGCGGCGTAGTGAAGCGCCAGCCTGCGCAGACCCCAGCCCTCCGCCGTCCCGAACACGGCAGCGACGTCCTCGGGCGCCGCCCCGCCGTCCCGGCCCCTCAGACGCCCGCGCCACGGATAGGCCGGTTGCATGGCGGCGCCGTCCGGTCCGGGCAGGTCATTGCCGGCCGGCACGTCCATGAACACGAAGGGATAGAGGGTCACTTCCAGGCCTCTCGCCTTCAGCTCCGCGATGGCCTGGCGCACGCTGTCGTCCGAGGGCGTGCCGCCATAGGCCGGCCCCCCGTCGTTCTCGGAGATCAGATGCGCCTCATCGCGCCCCAACCCCGCGACAGACCAGTCAATGGGTTCCGTCGGCTTGTCGCGCCGCTCCACGCCCGGTCTGATCATGCAGTGCCCGGCCCGCAGATCGTCGCCGAACCACCCCACCACCAGACTGACCCTCTTCAGATTGGGAAGCTGCACCTGCAAC
>JADGMZ010000131.1 GCA_015234495.1 Brevundimonas sp.
CAGCAGAGGCTCGTCGGCCGGTTTCGGGCCGTCGGGATAGACTTCGCCGACCCTCCGGGCCTCGCCGCCCGCGATCAGGATCGCCTCGGGAACCGACCATTTGTTGAAGCTGCCGGCGATGCCCAGCGACGGCGCATCGGCCGCGAAGGCGCGCTCGGCGGCCACCACCTCGGCGGCGTCGAACGTCTGGGCGAGGGCGGGCGCGGCGACGGTCAGGGCCGCGATCAGGACGAGCGTTCGCATGGAAAATCCTCCGCCCCGCATTGGCGCCCATGGCCCGGCCCCTGTCCCGTTAAATGTCGCAAGACTTCGGCTGCGCCGCGGGATGATCCGGGCTATGCGGCAAGATCCGGTCGGGAGGCGTCATGGATTTCCTCATCATCGGCGTCGTGGCCTTTCTGGCCTCGGGCCTGACCCTCTATTCCGGCTTCGGCCTCGGCTCCGTCCTGTTGCCGGCCTTCGCCCTGTTCTTTCCGGCCCCGGTGGCGGTCGCGGCGACAGGGGTGGTCCATCTGCTGAATGGCCTGTTCAAGGGCGCCCTGCTGTGGCGGCAGGCGGACTGGATCGTGGTGCTGCGCTTCGGCCTGCCGGCCGTGCCGGCCGCCGTCGCCGGGGCCTGGCTGCTGACCGGTTTCGGGGCCGGCGACCAGCTGTTCTCCTGGAGCGTCGGCGGACGCGTCTTCGGCCCCGCGCCCGCCGCGCTCGTCGTCGGGGCGGTGATGGTCGCCCTCGGCCTGCTGGAGCTCCAGCCGTGGTTCCAGCGTCTCGCCGCCCCGCCCTCGGCCGCGCCGGTCGGTGGGCTGGCGACCGGCTTCCTCGGCGGCCTGACCGGACAGCAGGGGGCGCTGCGTTCGATGTTCCTGCTGCGCTTCGGCCTCGACCCCGCCCGCTTCATCGCCACCGGAGTGATGATCGCGGTGCTGATCGACCTGTCGCGCCTGCCGGTCTACGCCCTCATGGCCGGCTCCGCCGCCGGAGCGCTGGACGCGCGCCAGGGGTGGCTGGTCGGCTGGGCCGTGCTGTGCGCCTTCGCCGGCGCCTGGAGCGCGGTGCGCTGGCTGAAGAAGGTGACGATCGGCCTGGTCCGGGAGGTCGTCGCCGCCGTCATGCTGGCGATCGGCGCGGCCCTGGTCGCCGGCCTGATCGGCAGCTGAGACGGTTCAGCCCTCCAGGGTTTCGACCACCAGATTGCCGTTGGTGTAGACGCAGATGTCGGCGGCGATGGCCATGGCCTTCCGGGCGATCTCCTCGGCGCCCATGTCGGAATGATCCAGCAGGGCGCGCGCCGCGGCGAGGGCGAAATTGCCGCCCGATCCCACCGCCGCCACCCCGTGCTCGGGCTCCAGCACGTCGCCGACGCCGGTGACGGTGAAGATGGAAGTCGTGTCCGCCACCAGCAGCATGGCCTCGAGCCGGCGCAGGTAGCGGTCGGTGCGCCAGTCCTTGGCCAGGTCGACGCAGGCGCGGGCCAGCTGGTCCGGATACTGCTCCAGCTTGGCCTCCAGCCGCTCGATCAGGGTGAAGGCGTCGGCCGTGGCGCCGGCGAAGCCAGCCAGCACCTTGCCGCCGGCCAGCACGCGCACCTTGCGCGCCGCGCCCTTGACGATGGTCGGGCCCATCGAAACCTGGCCGTCGCCGGCGATGACGGTGCGGCCGTTCTTGCGCACGGCGAGGATGGTGGTGCCGTGCCAACCGGGGGAAGTCGGATTCTCGTTGCTCATCCGTCTCAGATGGAGACGGAAATGAGGCGAGGCAAGGCGAAGCGACGGTAATCCAACGGCTATGCTCGGCCACAATATCACCAATGTAAGCCGTTACATCGCCAAACCTTGCCCCACAATTGAACATCCGAGGGAATAGCTGTGCTTCACCGCGTCATCTATGCCAGCGAAGCCGTCGGCGCCACCGGGGCTTCGACCCTGTCGATCGCCCAGATCCTGGGGGTTTCCGAACGCAACAATCGCCGCGACCACCTGACCAGCTGCGTGATGTTCCATCAGGGCCACATCCTGCAGGCGGTCGAGGGCGGTCGCGCCGATATCGACCGCCTGGTCCGCCGGCTGCTGGACGACCCGCGCCACACCGGCTTCCGGGTGCTGGTCGACACCCCGATCATCGCCCGCCGCATCGACGAACCCATGGGGCTGTGCGCCGATCCGGCCGCCCTGCTGAACCGGCTGGGCCTGAACTGCCTGTCGCGGGTCACCGCCCGGGAGGCCGAGGTCCTGATGGATATCCGCAAGGCCGCGTGACGCCGCGTCCGGGACCGCCTATTCCGGTCCGGTGAGCTTTTCCGACGACGAGATCGAGCGCTACGCGCGCCACCTGGTGCTGGCAGAGATCGGCGGCCCGGGCCAGCAGCGGCTGAAGGCCGCCCGCGTGGCCATCCTCGGCATGGGCGGCGTCGGCGCCCCTGCAGCCCTCTATCTGGCGGCGGCCGGGGTCGGCGGCCTGCGCCTGATCGACGATGACCGCGTCGCCCTGTCCAATCTGCAGCGCCAGATCGCCTTTTCGGAAGACGACCTCGGCCGCCTCAAGGTCGAGGCCGGCCAGGCCCGGCTGACCGCCCTGAACGCGCACGTCGAGATCGAGGCGGCTCCCGAGCGGCTGACCCCCGACAACGCCGGCTGGTTGCTGGAGGGCTGCGACCTCGTCCTCGACGGGACCGACGACTTCGCCACCCGGTTCGCCGCCAACGCCGCCTGCGTCGCCGCCGGCGTTCCGCTGGTGTCCGGCGCCCTGGGGCGGTGGAGCGGCCAGGTGGGGGTCTTCCGCGGCCGTCCCTGCTACCGCTGCCTGGTGGCCGAGGCCCCGCCGGACGCCGAGACCTGCGCCCGCGTCGGCGTGGTCGGCGCCGTGGCCGGCGTGGTCGGCTCGATGGCGGCGCTGGAGGCGGTCAAGCTGATCACCGGCGCGGGCGAGCCGCTGGAAGGCCGCCTTCTGCTCTACGACGGACTGGCCGGAACGGCCCGCACCGTGCGCCTCGCCGCCGACCCGGCCTGTCCGGTGTGCGCCGCCTAGGCGAACGCGGTCCGGAACAGCTCGATATAGCGGGTCATCAGGGCCAGCTCCTGGGCCTCGTCCCAGTCGGCGTGGCCGGCGTCCTCGATCTCGATCAGTTCGACCGGCTTGCCCGCCCCGCGCAGGGCGTCGCGCATGCGCCGCGACTGGACCACCGGCACGATGCCGTCGTCAACGCCGTGCACGAGCAGAACCGGACAGGCCACCTCGGCGGCGCGGCGGCGCGGCGACGCCGCCGCCAGCGCCGGCCCCATCGCCGCCGGATCGCCGATCCGCTTGACCCAGAAGTCGTAGATCGGCTTGCCGGGCGTGTCGTCCTCGCGCTCCTCCCACGCCAGCATCTCCGGCAGGTCGCCGACGCCGCAGATGGAGACCGCCGCCTTGTAGAGGTCGGGGCGTCGCACCGCCCCCATCAGAGCCGCATAGCCGCCGTAGCTGGTCCCCATGATGGCCACGCGGCCGGCGTCCAGCCCGCGCAGGGCGATGGCCTGGGCGACGGCGTCCTCCACATCCTCCTGCATGCGGTCGCCCCAACGGGTCCAGCCCTGCTGGGCGAAGCCGAGTCCATAGCCGCCCGAACCGCGGAAATTCGGCTGCAGCACCCACCAGCCCTGCGAGGCGAGCGCCTGCACCTGGCGGTCCCAGGAGCGGGTGTCGCGCGCCTCGGGCCCGCCGTGCGGCAGCACCACCAGCGGCCCCGGCGCGCCGCCCACGGGCGCGGTCAGATAGGCTTCGATCGTGGCTCCGTCCCGGGTGGCCACCGACAGGACCTCGGTGCGGCCCAGCCGGTCCATGTCCAGCTCGCGTGCGGCGGCGATGTTGACGATGGCCTGGGCCGCCCGGTCGTAGAAGAACCAGGCGCCGGGCTCGCGCGGCCCGGTGACATAGGCGATGAACCGGTTCCGGCTCACGTCGACATCGGTCAGGTGCACGTCGCACTCATTGTCGAAGAAGCGGTCGAGCGCGCGGTGGTGCGGCGCCAGGGCCGGCTCGTTGAACACATACTCCAGCCGCTCGCCGTAGTAGGCGGCGCCCAGATAGACGCCGGCGGAATCGGTCAGCCCGTACGCCACGTCGCGGCCTTCCCGCGCGTTCATGGCCGGACCGACGGCGAGGGCGCCCAGGTCCATCTCGCGCACCGCCTGGGTGTCCTCGCCCTCGGCGCGGGCGGTGACCAGCACGACGCCGGGCCGGTCGGTCTCGCCGACCCACGAGAAGTCCGGCGCGTCGATCAGCCGGTTGCGGCGGGCGAAGGTCCACTCCGTCTGGCCCGGGGCGCGGGCGTAGACGGTCTCGATGGTGCCCCGCGCATTGATGTCGTGCCGCAGCACCGCCACGCCGCCCTGGGTGTCCCAGCCGAAGGTGCCCGACGAGCCGCGCTCGATCCGCTCGGCCGACCCCGTGTTGACGTTGACGCGGTGCAGCCCCAGCACGCCGTCCCGCTCCCAGGCGGTCATCAGTACGTGGTCAGGATCCGCGGGCAGCAGGTCCACGACCCGGCCCATGTCGACGCTGTTGCGCAGGCGCTGGCGCTGATCCTGGAACATCACCGCAGCCTCGCCGGTGTCGGCGCTGACCGAGAGGATGCGCCGCGAGGTGAACTCCATCGGCGCGACGCGGCGGTTGGACCCGGCGATGGAGCGCGAGGCGGTCTTCTGCTTGATTCCGACGCGGACCAGCAGGCGCTCGTCATTGGCCCACTCCATGGCCTCGGCCTCGATCGGCCCCAGCACGACCTGTCGGCGCTGGCCCTCCGGGTCGTCCGCCTCGACCAGATCGATGACGCCCAGCGGCTCTTCGGCGTCGCCGAGCTGATGCAGCACGGCGATGCGCCGTCCCGACGGCGACAGGCGGACCGCCCGCGCCCGGGTCGGCGTGAAGAAGGCCTCGA
>JADGMZ010000132.1 GCA_015234495.1 Brevundimonas sp.
CCCCCGCGCCGGCCTGCTCGACCCGCGCGCGGGCGGCGGACGCGGCCCTGGCGACCTTCGACCAGACGGTGCTGACCGCGCTCCAGGAGACCGAGACCGCCCTCGCCGACTACGCCAATGAGCTGGACCGGCGGTCGGCCCTGCAGGCGGCGCGGGACCAGGCGGCCAACGCCGCCCGGCTGTCGCGGCTGCGCTTCGACGCCGGCGCCGACAGCTTCCTGGCGGTTCTCGACGCCGAGCGCACCCTCGCCGCCGCCGACGCCCAGCTGGCGGCCTCCGAAGCGCTGGTCACCACCTACCAGATCGCCTTGTTCAAGGCGCTGGCGGGCGGCTGGGGCGAGGCCTGAGTCAGGCCACTTCGGCGGTCCGGCTCGCCGGCTCGCGCATCGCCCGGTGCAGGGCCTCATAGAGCTTCCGGGGCTCCAGGGGCTTGGCCAGCCAGTCGGTCATTCCCGCTTCGCGGCAGGCCGCGATCTGGCTGGCTTCGGCGCCGGCGCTGAAGCCGATCACCGGGATCCACGCATTGGGCCCGGTAGAGGCGCGCAACCGGCGCGTCGTCTCATTGCCGTCGATCCCCGGCATGTTCACGTCCATCAGCACCAGGTCGAACGCCTGCTTCTCGAGCATCCCCAGGGCCAGCAGCCCGTCCGAAGCCGTGGCGAGATCGACCCCCAGCGGCTGCAGCACCAGAGCCAGGGTCCGGCGATTGATCTCGTGGTCATCGACCGCGAGGATCTTCAGGCGCCGGTCCACCTCCGGCGCCGCTTCCGCCTGCGCGTCGGCCGCCGTCGGCTGCCCGACCGGCAGGCGCACCGACAGGGTGAAGGCGGCCCCCTCGCCCGGCGCGCTGGTCACCGTCAGATCGCCGCCCATCAGTCGCGCCAGATCCCGGCTCACCTTCAGGCCGAGGCCGGTCCCGCCATAGGTCCGCGCCACCTCCGCCGACCCCTGGGCGAAGGGCGTGAACAGCCGGTCGAGGCTCTCGGGGGGGATGCCGGCCCCCTGGTCGCGCACCGTGATCTCGATGCCCAGGACATCCCCTCCGACCTCCTGCACCGCGGCCTCGATATCGATGCCGCCGCGGGCCGTGAACTTGATGGCATTGGACAGGAGATTGTTGAGGATCTGACGCAGGCGATGGGGGTCGCCCCGGACCCACCGGCCGCGCGCCAGCCGGGCGGCGCGCAGCTTCAGCCCCTTCTCCGAGGCCTGGGCGCGCCAGAAGCGCTCCGTGTCGGAGATCAGCGCCGCCAGGTCGAAGTCGCGCGACTCCAGCGACATGGCGCCCGCCTCCATCTTGGAGTGGTCGAGCAGGTCGTTGAGCATGCGCGTCATCAGGTTCGAGGCGTCGATGATGAGCTCGGAGGTCTCCTGCCGCTGGCGGGGATCGACGTCGTCGTGAATGACCTGCGCTCCGGCGAGAATGGCGCTGACCGGCGTGCGCAGTTCGTGACTGATGATCGCCGCCATCGAGGCGCGATCGGCCATGGCCTCCTCCGCCTGCTGCACCCGGTGTTCGGCCTCGCCCAGCGCGCTCAGCTCGGCGGCGCGGGCGGCGTGCACCCGCCAGTAGACATTGAGGATGGCCCCGATGAACAGCGCCGAGGCCAGGCTGGTCAGCACCGGATCGCCGGTCGACGAGCCGGCGAGGGCGAGCACCGGCATGGCGATCAGGGCCGCCAGATACGGCGTCGCCCCGACAAAGAAGATCGTCCGGGCCTCGATCCCCGAGGCGACATTGGTCAGCAGCCCGCCGGCGATGATCAGCATCGCGAAGCCCTCAAGACCCCGGCCCTCCATGGTCCAGATCGCCAGCGCCATGCCCGCGAACAGCGCCGCCATGGCCAGGGCCGAGGCCAGCGCCAGGATCACATCCCGTTCGTCAGGGGTGCGGCTCGACCGGCGGAAGCGGAACATGGCCACGATCTCGAAGGTCTGGACGGCGATGACCGCCGCGACCCACGGGCCGATCCAGTCCGGACGGCCGGCGCTGAAGAGCGCCCAGGCGACGACCAGCGCCAGAAGGAAGCGGATCGGAACCTGCCGACGGCGTTCATGCGCCGTCGCGGACAGCAGGGTTCCAAGGGACTTCAATCGGTACATTCGACGCCTCCGGCCTTGCGGCTACCCGCATAACGCGAACAACCGGTGAATCCGGCGCCGCGGAAAAGGGCTTGACGCGCCGCAGCATTTCCACGCACCGTAGGGGCACTCATCAAGACCGGCTGAGGGATAGGCCCTTTGACGCCGGGGCAACCTTCCGGGACCTCCCAGTCCCGGAGATGGTGCCAACTCCTGCGGGGTTCCTCGGAGCCGCGAGAGATGAGTGAAGCGACGGTCCCTCCACGTCCGGGGTCCGGCTGACTTCACGGGTCTGTCACCGCACGAATTGGTCTGCCCCATCGGTCTCGCTGAGCGAGATCGGAGCGGATCGTGGCGTCTGCAGACTGGCCCATCGACGAAGCGCCCGGACGGGATGTCCGGGCCGCCATCCCGGAAACCTTCCGGCTGGAGTCCGGCGAACGGCTGGCGGCGGTCGAGGTGGTCGGCCGGCTGCACGGCCCCGGGCGCGGCCCGCTGGTCGTCGTCGCCGGCGGCATCTCGGCCGGTCGGTTCGCCGGACGCTGGTGGGCGTGGGCCGTGCGCCCCGGCGGGCCGATCGATTGCGGCCGCTTTCGCGTGCTGGCGTTCGACTTCGCGCCCGGCGAGGACGGAGCCGTCACCGTCACCACCACCGACCAGGCCCGACTGCTGGCGCTGCTGCTCGAGGCCCTCGGCGAGGCGCGCGCGGACGCCTTCGTCGGCGCCTCCTACGGCGGCTGCGTCGGCCTGGCTTTCGCCGCCGCCTTTCCGCAACGCATCGGCGCCCTGATCGCCCTTTCCGCCGCCCATCGCGCCCACCCGGCCGCCACCGCCTGGCGCGGGGTGCAGCGGCGGCTGCTGGCCTTCGCCCGCGACTGCGGCCGCGAGGCGGACGGCGTCGCCCTGGCCCGCCAGCTGGCCATGACCACCTACCGCTCCGCCGAGGAGTTCGGCTGGCGCTTCGCCCCGACCCCGCCGCCGGCGGCCGGGCAGCCCTATCCGGTCTGCGACTATCTGATCGCCCGCGGCGAGGCTTATGCGGAGAGCGCCTCGGCGTCCCGCTGGATCAGCCTTTCGGATTCCCTGGACCGCCATTTCATCCGCCCCGAGGCCCTGACCTGCCCGCTGACGGTGATCGGCTTCACCTCCGACCGGCTGGTCCCGATCGAGGACCTGCGCGAACTGGCCGCCCGCGCGCCGCGCCTGGTCCGCCTCGTCGAGGCGCCGTCGATCTTCGGCCACGACGCCTTCCTGAAGGAGCGCGAGTTCGTCGGCCGCGCCCTGCACGACGCCCTCTCCTCCCTTTCCGCCCAGACCCGCGAGATCGCCGCATGACCCATTCGACCGAACGCCGCCCCTGCACCCTCGCCGCCCGCCACGGCGTCGACGCCGACCCGGCCCATGGGGCGGTGATGCCGCCGCTGTACCTGTCGTCGAACTTCAGTTTCGAGGGCCTGGAGGGCAAGCGGCGCTACGACTACACCCGGTCGGGCAACCCGACCCGGGACGTGCTGGCCGGCGCCCTGGCCGAACTCGAAGGCGGCTGCGGAGCCGTGGTCACCGCCACCGGCATGGCGGCGGTGGACCTGGCCCTCTGTTCGCTCGAGCCCGGCGACCGGCTGATCGCGCCGCACGACCTGTACGGCGGCACCCACCGCCTGCTCTGCGCCCGCGCCCGGCGGGGCCATTTCGAGGTGGAGTTCGTCGACCAGAACGACCGCCCCGCCCTCGACGCCGCCTTCGCCCGCGGGCCGAAGCTGATCCTCGTCGAGACCCCGTCCAACCCGCTGATGCGCGTGGTCGACATCGCCGACATCTGCGCCCGGGCCCGGGCCGTCGGATGCCGGGTGGCGGTAGACAACACCTTCCTGTCGCCGGCCTTGCAGCAGCCGCTGGCCCTCGGCGCCGACCTGGTGATCCACTCGACCACCAAATACATCAACGGCCATTCCGACGTGGTCGGCGGTTGCGTGGTGGCGAAAGACCCGGCCGGGCTGGAGCAGCTGGCGTGGTGGGCGAACTGCCTCGGCGTCACCGGGGCGCCGTTCGACGCCTGGCTGACCCTGAGGGGCCTGCGCACCCTGTTCGCGCGGATCGAGCGGCAGCAGGCGACGGCCGGCCGCATCGCCGACTGGCTCTCCCTCCATCCCGCGGTCAGGGCGGTGCACTATCCGGGTCTGAAGAGCCACCCGGGACACGCCGTCGCCGCCCGCCAGCAGAGCGGCTTCGGCGCCATGCTCAGCTTCGAACTGGCCGACATCGACGCCGTGCGGACGCTGGTGGGCGGCGTGGAGGTGTTCACCCTGGCGGAGTCGCTGGGCGGGGTGGAGAGCCTGGTCGCCCATCCGGCGCTGATGACCCATGCCGCGATGACGCCCGGGGCGCGGGCCACGGCCGGCGTCTCGGACGGCCTGCTGCGCCTGTCGATCGGGTTGGAGCATCCCGAGGACCTGCTGGCCGACCTGTCGCGGGCGCTGGCGCCGCTGGCCGCCCGTCCCGCCGCCGAAGCCGCCTGAGGGAAGACCGAGATGACCGCACTCTCCCTCTCCGTTCCGGCTCCCGACGACGTCGCCTCCCCCGTCGCCGACGAGCCGGTGGCCCTGCTGCAGCTCGACCTGGCCGACCCGGCCGAGGCCGCCTCCGCCGTGTACCGCGAGGTCCGGCGCGGCCGCCGCGTGGTCGCCGTCGCCTGCGGCAGGGCCGAAGCCCCCGGGCTGCTGGCCCGCCGGCTGGACGCCATAGGCGTCCGCGCCGCCGTGGTCGCCGCCGGCGACGGCCTGCTGGGCGACGGCGTCTCGATCGTGGCCGGACCTGCTCCGGGAGTCCGTC
>JADGMZ010000133.1 GCA_015234495.1 Brevundimonas sp.
CGCGCCCGGGCCGGCTCCGACGCCGCCTTCGCCCGTCTGGTGCAACGCCATCAGGCGGTGGTGCGCGGCTTTCTGCGCCGGACGCTGGGCGGTGGCTGGGCCGAGGCCGACGATCTCGCCCAGGAGACCTTTCTCGCGGCCTGGACCGGCCTGCGCTCGCTCCGGGACGACGCGGGCGTGCGGGCCTGGCTGTGCGGCATCGCCTGGCGCAAGGCCCAGGACCGCATCCGCGCCTCCGCCCGGGGTGCGGCCCGCGACGCCGCCTGGCTGGAGAGCGTCGACCCGCCGGCGGAGGTCTCCGCGGAAGACCGTCTCGCCCTGGCCTCGGCAATGGGGGAACTGCCTCCGGACGTGCGCGCCTGTCTCGCGCTCTGCCTCGCCGACGGCTGGCCGCACGGCGAGGCCGCGGCCGCCCTGGGCTTGCCTCTCGGCACGGTGAAGTCCCATGTTGCGCGGGGACGGGCGCGGCTGCTCACGGCGCTCGGAGGACCGGATGACGCCTGAAGCCAAACTCGCAGTCCTGCTGGCCGCCGCCGAAGCGCCGCAGCGCGACTATGCCTTCGAGGCCGAGGTCGCGCGCCGCGTCGCCTTGCGCCGGGCGTGGCTGACGGTGTTCGCCCTCGTGCCCTGGGCCATCGTCGGCGCCGTCCTGCTGTGGGGCCTGTCGCGGTCGATCGGGCCGGCGCTGGCGACGGCGGGCGAGGCGCTGACGCCGCTCGGGCTGACCCTGACGGCGGCGGGCGCTGGCGCGGCGCTCGCCCTGTGGCTGTCCCGCCGGTTCAGTCCAGCCTGAGGGTCGCCGCGACCCCGAAGTGGTCCGACGGATAGATCCCGCCGACCGGCCCATCCCCGATCACCTCGGCCGAGACCGGCCGGAAATGCGCCGTCTCCGCAAAGATGTGGTCGATCACCCGTAGCGCATGGCCGTTGGCGGGGTTCAGCGTCGTTTCCGCCGCGCCGCGGGGCAGGGCGCTGAAGAAGCGCTCGCCGGTCAGGGCCGCAAGGCCGGCGTCCGTCTGCTCGGCGTTGAAGTCGCCCATGACCACCAGCGGCGTCCCGTCGTCCGGGAGCCAGGCCATCAGATCGGCGACCTGCTGCGCCCGCACCGGCGCCTGGTCCGCCTGCCAGGCCAGATGGGTGTTGACGATGTCCACCGCCCGGCCGTCCACCGACACCCGCGCACGGATGGCCGTGCGGTAGTCGGTCAGCGGCTCCAGCTTCCTCGAGTCATGCGCCAGCACCGGCAGGCGGCTGAGAATGGCGTTGCCGTAGCGGCGCGGCGCGCCCTCCGGGTCGGTCGAGACGAAATGCATTTCATGGCCGCCCAGGGCGTCGGCGATGGTCCGCGCCTGGTTGGGCAGGCCGACGGCGGCGTCCTCCAGCACCTCCTGCAGGGCGATTACGTCCGGGTCCGCGGCCCGGATCGCCTCGATCAGCACCGGCTGGCGCGCGGCCCAGTCGCCCTGGTTGTGCCAGATGTTGAAGCAGACGAGCTTCAGTTCGCGGCCGGCGCCGGCGGGCAGGGTGGCGCAACTGGCGGCGGTCAGCGGGGCGGCGGCGAGGCCGGCCAGAAGCATGCGTCGATCGATCATGGCGAGGGCTCCGGACGGGCCATTCTAGCCATTTCCGGCCGGCTTACGAAAGTTTCACCTCGCGTCTCGCATCCGCCGGCCCCCGTCGCCGCCTCTTGTCGTCAGAAGGCCGAAGCATCACGCTCCGGTTTGAGAAAGAGGGGATACCCACATGGACATGACGCCCATCCTGATCGTCGGCATCATCTTCGCCGCCATCACCGCCATCGTCTTCGGCCCGAGCTGGCTGAAATCGCGCGAGAAGCGCGAAATGCAGACCACCATCCGCCACGCCATCGACAAGGGCCAGGACCTGCCGCCCGAGCTGATCGACGCCATGACCAGGGACGTGGCCGCCAAGCTGCCCTCCCGGACCCGCGACCTGCGCCGCGGCGTCATCTGGCTGGCCGTCGGCATCGGCATCGCCGCCTTCAGCGCCCTCAGCAGCATGGGCTGGGACAACGGCAACGACTGGCACGAGATCGGCAACGGCATGCTGGGCATCGCCGCCATCCCGGCCACCATCGGTCTGGCCTTCATCGTCCTCAGCTTCTTCAACCCGAACAAGGAGTGAGGTCGGGACGGGAGGGAGGCCGAAGATGACCCAGCCCCTGGTCGACAGGCACGACGTCGAGCTCGCCGCCCTCGCGGCGGCGGGCGGACGCCGGGAGTTCGGAGAGCTCGTGCGCCGTCATGGCTCGGCGGTGCGCGCCCTTCTGCGCCGCATGGGGGCCCAACCCTCGCTGGCCGACGACATCGCCCAGGACGCCTTCATCCAGGCCTTCCAGCGCTGCGGCGAATTCCGCGGGGAGGGGACCTTCGCGGCCTGGATCAAGCGCATCGCGGCGCGGCTCTACATCAAGCGAGTGGCCAAGGAAGCCCGCTATGTCGCGGAAATCGAGAACGAAGACGTCGCGCCGGCCACGGATCACGCCGATCGGGTCGACCTCGACGAAGCCCTCAAGTCGCTGAGCGAACCCGAACGGCTCTGCGTCTCCCTCTGTCACGGGGCCGGCATGGCGCATCCCGAAATCGCCTCCGCCCTGAATTTGCCACTCGGCACGGTGAAGTCTCATGTCAAACGTGGTCTGGATAAACTCCGCGCGCGGCTCCAGCCGGAACCCGCTCAGCCCCTGGGGAGAACGCAGCATGTCGGCTGACGAGTTCGATCCCGTCGTCGAGCGCCTGTTCGCCCGCACCCCCGTCATGCCCGACGCCGGCCTGTTCACCGCCCGCGTCGAGCGGCGACTGCAGAAGGGGTCGCGCGTCCGCTTCCTCGCCCTGTCGCTGGCCGGCCTGGTCGGCGGCGCGGTGGCGGTCCGCGAAACCATGGACGTCGACATCCAGCTCGGCGCCGGCGAGGGCGTGGTGGCGGGCGACGCCCTCGGGCAGGGCCTCCAGTCCGCGTCGCTCAATGTGCAGGACATGGTCCAGTCCGGCCTGGACCAGCTCGGCATCGCCAATCTGGAGCTCGGCTCCATGGGCGGCATGCAGCTGTTCTGGATCGCCGCGGGGGCGCTGATCGCGCTGGCCGCCGCCGGGGTGATGAAGCTCTCGCAGGAGGTCTGATCCCGGCGGTCGCCCGTCCCGAGGGATGACGCGACCGGACACGAGCCCTATCTAGGGCTTCCGACCGGAGACCGAGCCATGTCCAGCCAGAAGCAGGAAACCGTCCGCCGCCTCGCCGCCCCCGACATCCTCGGGCGCAAGGGCGGCGAGCCCATCGTCAGCCTGACCGCCTATGACGCGCCGACGGCCGCCCTTCTGGACGATCACTGCGACCTGCTGCTGGTCGGCGACAGCGTCGGCATGGTCGTGCACGGCCTGCCCAACACCGTCGGCGTCACCCTCGACATGATGATCCTGCACGGCCAGGCGGTCATGCGCGGCTCGAAACGGGCCATGGTCGTCATCGACATGCCGTTCGGCTCCTACGAGGGCGGCAAGGAACTGGCCTATGAGAACTGCGCCCGGGTGATGAAGGAAACCGGCGCCCAGGGGGTCAAGCTGGAGAGCGGCCCGACCGTCGCCGAGACCATCGCCTATCTGGTCCAGCGCGGCATCCCGGTCATGGGTCACGTCGGCCTGCGTCCCCAGGCGGTGCTCACCGACGGCGCCTTCAAGGCCAAGGGCCGCACCGAGGATGAGCGTCTGCGCGTCATGTCCGAGGCCGAGGCCACCGCCGACGCCGGCGCCTTCGCCATCGTCATCGAGGGCGTCGCCGAGGGCCTCGCCCGCGAGATCACCGCCGCGGTGGACAAGCCGACCATCGGCATCGGCGCCTCGGCCGCGTGCGACGGCCAGATCCTGGTCACGCCCGACATGCTGGGCCTGTTCGACTGGACCCCGAAATTCGTCCGCCGCTACGCCGATCTGCGCGGCGAGATCGATCGTGCGATCGCGACCTACGCCGCCGACGTCAAGGCCCGCCGTTTTCCTGCCGAAGTCGAGACCTACTTCTCGAAAAAGCCGGTTTCGCCGTAACGGCCGCGTTGCGGCGGATGAAGCGAGCCTCTAGGGTCCGGCCGGTTGGATTTTCTGCGACTTTTGGGGCGACGCTACCGTGGTTGATGTCTTCGATCAGGTCGAGGAGGAGCTTCGCTCCGATCGATACAAGCGGCTCGCCCGCACCTGGCTGCCTGTCGTGGGCGGCGTGCTTCTGGTCGCCCTGATCGCCGCCCTGTCGTGGTGGGGCTGGCAGAAGATGGAGACGTCCAAGGCGGACAAGGCCTCGATCGCCTACCAGCGCGGCCTCGAATCGCTTGAGGCCAACAACCTGGTGGGAGCCGACGCCGCCTTCACCCAGGCCGCCGACGAGGGCAACGCCGCCTACAAGTCGCTGGCGCTGAATCATCGCGCCGGCATCGCGGTCCAGCAGAACCGGGTCCCCGCCGCCGTCGAACTGCTCGAGGAGGCCGCGGGCGCCACGCGCGATCCGCTGCTGCGCGACGCCGCCGCCCTCAAGGCCGCCATGCTGCTGATGGACACCGCGACCCTCGAGGACATGCAGTCCCGGCTCGAGCCCCTGACCGAAGAAGGGCGTCCGTTCCGCGCCTTCGCCCGCGAGGCCGTGGCCATGGCCCAGCTGCAGCACGGCAAGACCGCCGAGGCGCGCCAGACCCTCGTGGTGCTCAAGAACAGCCTCGACACCCCGCGCGAGATCAGCCAGCGCGCCGAACTGGCCATTTCGTCCATCGACGACGGCACCGCGGCGAATCTCCCGGCTATCGCCGCCGCCATGGCCGGCCTTGAGGCCGAGGCGGACGCCGCCCGCGCCGCCGCCGCGCCCGCCGGTCAGTCCGCCCCGGCCGCGCCGGTCCGCCCGTGAACCC
>JADGMZ010000134.1 GCA_015234495.1 Brevundimonas sp.
GCTGATCCGGCCGCGCCGCCTTGACCGCCGCGCGGAAGGCCGCCGTCAGCGCGGCGCCCTCGGTCGGGCCGGTCAGGCCGAGCAGGGCGAGGGCCTCCCGCCTGGAGGCGACTTCGGGGTGCGAACGTGCGCGCATCCGCCACTTAGGCCGCAATCATGGTCAAGGTCGGGTTAACCGTGACGCCTCTCCCCAGCGGGCCCGCGACGGTCTATCTGGAGGCCATGACCGCGCCCTTGATCCCGCCCAGCCCGTCCCGCGAAGACTATGCGGAGCAATACGCCGCCGCCCTGGCCGCCAATGGCGACGAAACCATCTTCGAGCGAACCGAGCCGCTGGGCCTGTTCCTCGCCTGGCTGGCCGACGCCCGCGCGACCGAGCCCAACGACGCCAACGCCATGGCCCTGGCCACGGTCGACGCCGACGGCCTGCCCGACGCCCGCATGGTGCTGCTGAAGGACGTCGATGAGCGCGGCTTCACCTTCTATTCCAACCGCGAGAGCGCCAAGGGCGAGGCCCTGGCGGCGCATCCGGCGGCCGCCCTGCTGTTCCACTGGAAGACGCTGCGCCGGCAGGTGCGGGTGCGCGGGGCGGTCGAGCCGGTCAGCGCGGCCGAGGCCGACGCCTACTTCGCCAGCCGCGCCCGCGAGAGCCGCATCGGGGCCTGGGCCTCAGACCAGTCGCGGCCGCTCGAAAGCCGCGAAGCCCTGGAACTGGCGGTGGCGCGTGAGACGGCGCGCTTCGAAGGCCAGGAGCCGCCGCGTCCCGAACGCTGGAGCGGCTGGCGGGTGATTCCGCAGAGCGTCGAATTCTGGCGCGACCGGCCCTTCCGGCTGCACGACCGGCTGCGCTTCGGGCGCGCCGGGGCGGACTGGACCCGGACCCGGCTGTGGCCCTGAGCCCTCAGGCGCCGTAGCGGGCGATGAAGGTTTCGACGGCCTCAGCCGCCACCTCGGCGATGGTCCGCCGCACCGCCACCTCGTCGCCCGTCACCAGCGGCACGAAGAAGACCGGATGCTCGATCATCCCCATCAGGTGGCCGGCGGCCCAGGAGGGGTGCTCAACCGGCCGCAGGTCGCCGGATCGCGACAGCCGCTCGATGAGGCCGATCAGGGTGCCGCCGAACTCCGTCCGGCCCTTTTCGAAGAAGCGCAGGGCCACGGCCTGGAACCGCGGCCGCTCGGCCATCACCAGACGGAAGATGGAGCGGATGAAGGGGTCGCCCATGAAGGCGCCGTAGGACTCGGCGAAACTGGTCAGGGTCGTGCGTGCATCGCCCTCGATAGCGCGCACCCCGGCCATCTGGCGGGCGAAATCCTCGGCCGCGTCGTCGATCACGGCATTGAACAGGGCCGCCTTGCTGCTGAACAGGATGTAGAGGGTGGCGGTCGAGGCCCCGGCGTCGCGGGCGATCGACTCCATCCGGGTGGCGGCGTAGCCGACGCTGACGAAATGCTCGCGCGCATGCCGGATCAGTCGGCGGCGGAGATCAGATCGAGCGGGATGAAGGTCGCCGGAACCGTGCATTTGGCTTCACTTGCGGGAGAGATACCGAGCAGACCGCCCGGAAGGCGACAGGTCAAGTGCGCCGGGCAGTGTTCTACGACCCGCCGACAAGGCCGGCGAGCAGGGGGTGGGCCAGCACCGGGGCGGCCAGGCGGACCACCGTCTGGGGATCCTCGAGCCGCACCGCGGCGGTGGCGTCGGCGACGATGAAGTCGGCGTTGACCCGCGACGGCTCCGTCAGCCGCTCGTGGCCGGGGCGGACGGTGGCCAGATACTGCTGGATCACGGAATCGGCGGTACGGCCGCGCTCGGCCTGGTCGCGCAGCAGCCGGCGGATGAACCGGATGTCGGCCGGAGTGTCGACGAACACCCGGAGGTCGAACAGCTCGACCAGGGCCGGGGTGCAAAGCACATGGGCGCCTTCGACGACGACCACCTCGGCCGCCCGGACCGGTTCGCCCCCCGGTTCGCGGCCGTGGTGGATGAAGGAATAGATCGGCGCCGAGATGTCGCGACCGGCCTTCAGTTCGGACAGGTCGCGGATCATGAGGTCGTGGTCGCGCGCGGCCACGTCGTCGAAATCGAAGGTGGCCGCATCGAAGCCAGGCAGGCTGGCGGCGTCCCGGTAGTAGGAATCCTCGCGCACCAGCACGGCCGCGCCGTCAGGCAGGGCGGCGACCAGGGCCTCCGCCAGGGTGCTCTTGCCGGAGCCGGACCCTCCGGTGATGGCGACGAGAATGGGCATGACGGCCTTCTAGGGGGAAGCGGGGGCCGACGCCAAGGCCCGCCGGCAGCTCTGCAGTTGACCCCGCGTCACGTTGCCTAACCTGAAACGCCCCGATACTCCTTGGACAAGCGCCTCAGTCAGCAGGCGCAAATGAGGGATTGCGATGCTCGGATTGATGCAGGACTGGCCGCTGACGGTCGACCGGATCCTCGACCACGCGAAGAACTGGCACCCCCACCGCGAGGTGGTGACGCGCTCGGTCGAAGGACCGATCGTGCGCACCACCTACGCCGAGATTCACGCCCGGTCGAAGCGGGTCTCGGATGTGCTGAAGGGCTGGGACGTCAAGGTCGGCGACCGCATCGCCACCCTGGCCTGGAACTCGGGCCGGCACATCGAGGCCTGGTACGGCATCATGGGCATCGGGGCGGTTTGCCACACCCTGAACCCGCGCCTGTTCCCCGAACAGCTGGCCTACATCATCAACCACGCCGAAGATAAGATCATCTTCGTCGACCTGACCTTCATCCCCCTGCTGGAGGCGGTGCTGCCGCACTGTCCGACGGTCGAGCGGGTCGTGGTCATGACCGACGAGCCGCACATGCCGGCGACGAAGCTGCCGGGGGCGGAGTGCTACGAGGCCCTGCTGGCCGGTGCGTCGGAGGCGGTCGAGTGGGGCGGCTTCGACGAGCAGACCGCCTGCGGCCTCTGCTACACCTCGGGCACCACCGGCAACCCGAAGGGGGTGCTGTACTCGCACCGCTCGAACTTCATCCACACCCTGCTGGGCCTGCAGACCACGGTGCTGGGCGCGACGCCGAAGGAGGTGATCCTGCCGGTGGTGCCGATGTTCCACGCCAACGCGTGGGGCATCGCCTTCGGCGGACCCGCGGCCGGCTCCAAGCTGGTCATGCCGGGCGCGAAGATGGACGGCGAGTCCATCTACGAACTGCTGGAGACCGAGGGCGTCACCTTCTCGGCCGCCGTCCCGACCGTGTGGCAGGGCCTGCTGGCCCACGTGCGCGAGAAGGGGCTGAAATTCTCCACCCTGAAGCGGGTGCTGATCGGCGGCTCGGCGGTGCCGGAGAGCCTGATCCGCGCCTTCCACGACGGCTATGGCATCGAGGTGATCCAGGGCTGGGGCATGACCGAGACCTCGCCCATCGGCACCCTGTCCAACCTGCCGCCGGAACTGGAGGCGCTGCCCTATGACGAACAGATGAAGTGGCGGGTCAAACAGGGCGTCCCGCCGCTGGGCGTCGAGCTGAAGCTGAAGAACTACGCCGGCCAGGAGATGCCGCACGACGGCGACACCTACGGGCGTCTGATGGTGCGCGGCCCGACCATCGCCGGGGCCTACTTCAAGGGCGAGGGCGGCGACATCCTCGACCACGAGGGCTTCTTCGACACCGGCGACGTGGCCACCATCGACGCGCACGGCTTCATGCAGATCACCGACCGGGCCAAGGACGTGATCAAGTCGGGCGGTGAATGGATCAGCTCGATCGAGATCGAGAACCTCGCCGTCGGCCATCCGAAGGTCGAACTGGCCGCCGTGATCGGCGCCGCCCACCCGAAGTGGGACGAACGGCCGGTGCTGGTCATCAAGCTCAAGCCCGGCGAGACCGGGGACAAGCAGGAGCACCTCGACTTCCTGCAGGGCAAGATCGCCAAGTGGTGGATGCCGGACGACGTGGTCTTCGTCGATGAAATCCCCCTAGGGGCGACAGGCAAGATCGACAAGAAGGTCGTGCGCGAGCGCATGAAGGACTACCGCCTGCCGACCGGGGGCTGAGACCATGGCGCGAGGCTCGCTGCGACGGCGCGGAGGCGGCCGGAGACTGGCGGCGGCGGCCATCCTGTCGCCGCTGTTCGTCCTCGTCGCCGCCCTCGGCACGCGCACCGGGCTGTGGGGCTATGCGGTCGGTCACGATCTGCTGGCGATGCGCCTCGGCCTCGCCCTGGCCGCCATCGGAGCCGTCGCCGCCCTGGCCCTGCTGGTCTCCGCCCTGCGCCGCCGCGCGTCCCCGTGGCTGGCCGGCCTGGCCGTTGTCGTCTCGGCCGCCACCGTCGGGGGCTACGCCTGGCAGATGTCGCGATTGGCCGATGGCCCGCCGGACGACATCAGCACCGATCTGGCGGAGGTCCCCGGCTTCGGCGCCCTCGACGCCCGGCGGGGCGGGCAGGGCCCCGCGCTGACCGGCGGAATCGAGGCCTGTCCCGGGGCGCTCCCGGCCTTGACCCAGGTTCCGCCGGGCGCCGCCGCCTGGGCGCTGCAGGAGTCCGGCTTCGCCCTCGACGGCGGGGTCACCGTCGCCCGCGCCGCGGGGACGCATCGCGGCTTCTGGTTCGGCGTCACCCATGACGCCGTCGTCCGCATCCGTCCGGGGCGCACCGATGTCCGCGTCGCCGCCCGCGACGGTCGCGCCCACGGCGGCGAGGCCTGCCGGCTGGCGACGCAGATCAGCGAGCGGCTGCGGGTCGTCGAATAGGGCTCAGCCCAGGGCCCAGAGCGCATCGATCTCCGGCCCGGGGCGCCCCCGCACCCGCCCGGCGCGCTCGAGGGCGATCAGATGGGCCCAGACCGACAGCCCCGCCGCCGGCCACAGTCGCGCATCGACCCCCGCATAGAGGGTCGGGACCATGTCGATG
>JADGMZ010000135.1:0-2531 GCA_015234495.1 Brevundimonas sp.
CTCGGCAAGCGCGGCCGCAAGGGCTTCTCCGAAGCCGGCGCCCTGCCCCCGGTCGGGGTCGCCGACGTGATCGAGCGCGACGTCGACGGCGAATTCTACGTCCGCCTTGTCGAGGCCTCGGGCGACGCGCCCCGCGCCGTCCTCGTCCCCGACAACACCGGCAGGACCGGCGCGGCCCCCGGTCTCGGCGCCCGCGTCCTCGCCAAATTCTCGCACGGCGAGAACGGCTGGGAAGCCCGTCTCATCAAGGTGCTCGACACCGACACAAACCGCGTCCTCGGCGTCATCCGCAAGTCCAACAAGGAGGTCCGGGTCGAGCCCGTCGACCGCCGCTCGAAAGACGTGCTGCTGGTTCCCCACGCCCAGTCCGAGGGCCTGCGCGACGGCGATCTCGTGCTCGCCGCCATCGAAAAGGGCGAGCAGCGCTACGGCCCCAAACGCGGCAAGATCCTCGAGACCATCGGCCGCGAGGACGACCCGCGCGCCGCCTCCCTGATCGCCATCGCCGCCCACAATGTGCCGATGGGCTTCTCGGACAAGGTGCTGCAGGAAGCCGAGGACCAGGAGCTCCCGTCGCTGAAGGGCCGCGAGGAC
Source organism: Brevundimonas sp. (assembly GCA_015234495.1). Lineage (GTDB taxonomy): Bacteria > Pseudomonadota > Alphaproteobacteria > Caulobacterales > Caulobacteraceae > Brevundimonas. The sequence goes on from JADGMZ010000135.1 coordinate 595, forward strand.
CTTCGCGACCTGCCGCTGATCACCATCGACCCCGCCGACGCCCGCGACCACGACGACGCCGTCTTCGCCCAGCGCGACGAGGATCCGAAGAACGAGGGCGGCTGGATCGTCTGGGTCGCCATCGCCGACGTCGCCGCCTATGTCCGCCCCGGCACGGCGCTGGACCGCGAGGCGCGCGATAAAGGAAACTCGACCTACTTCCCCGACCGCGTCGAGCCGATGCTGCCCGAGGTCCTGTCCAACGGCCTGTGCAGCCTCAAACAGGGCGAGAACCGCGCCTGCCTCGCCGTCCGCATGGTCTTCGACAAGACCGGCCGGAAGATGGGGCACAAATTCGTGCGCGGCCTGATGCGGTCCCACGCCAGCCTCAGCTACGAACAGGCCCAGTCCGCCATCGACGGCGTCGAGAACGGCGGCGGGACCGACGAGGTCACCGGCCCGATCATGGAGGCCATCCTCTATCCGCTGTGGAACGCCTACCGCACCATGCTCAAGGGCCGCGAGAAGCGCAGCCCGCTGGCCATCGAGAGCCCCGAGCGCAAGGTGCTGATGGACCCCGGCGGCGGCATCGGCTCGATCCAGCCCCGCAAGTCGCTGGAGGCGCACCGCCTGATCGAGGAGATGATGATCCAGGCCAACGTCTGCGCCGCCGAGACGCTGGAGCAGAAGCGCGTGCCCCTGCTCTACCGCGTCCACGACGCCCCCAGCCAGGAGAAGCTGTTCAACCTCGGCGACTTCCTCCAGACCATCGGCAAGCCGTGGAACAAGGGCGAGCCCGCCACCACCAAACGCTTCAACAAACTGCTCGACGAGACCCGCGACAGCGAGCACGCCGAGGTCGTCAACGAGGTCGTCCTGCGCACCCAGATGCAGGCCATCTACAGCCCCGAGAACGTCGGCCATTTCGGGCTCAACCTCGACCGCTACGCCCACTTCACTTCGCCGATCCGGCGCTACTCCGACCTGATCGTCCACCGCGGCCTGATCCGCGGCCTCGGCCTCGGCAAGGACGGCCTGACCGATCGCGAGATCAGCGAGCTCCCCGCCATCGCCGAACAGGTCACCATGACCGAGCGCCGCTCCATGGCCGCCGAGCGCGCCGCCATGGACCGCTACATGGCCGCCTTCCTCGCCGAGCGCGTCGGCGCGACCTTCACCGGCCGCATCACCGGCGTCACCCGCTTCGGCCTGTTCATCCGCCTCGACGAGACCGGCGCCGACGGGCTGGTGCCCGTCTCCTCGCTGGGCGGCGAGTATTTCCACCACGACGACCGCACCCATGCCCTCGTCGGCGAACGCAGCGGCCAGCGCTGGACCCTCGGCCGCAGCGTCGAGGTCCGCCTGACCGAGGCCACCCCGGTCACCGGCGGCCTCGTCTTCGAAATGCTGTCCGACCCGGCCCCGCGCGATCCGAACGCCCCCTCGCCCCGCCTCGGCGCCCGCACCCGCGGCCGCGGCGGCGACGGCTTCCCCAAACGCGGTGCCGGCCGCCCCGGCGGTCCCAAACCCCCGCGCGGCGGCAAACCCTCCGGCGGGTTGAAGGGCGTGCGCAAGGGCAAGCGACGGTGACTCTCTCGTTCCGCTCATCCCGGCGAAAGCCGGGACCCGGTGCTTTGGGTGATGTCTGTTGGTTTCCCGACTTTCGCGGGCGAGTCCTGAAACGCCGGCGTTACGCTGGACAGAACCGGGTCCCGGCTTTCGCCGAAATGAGCGGATGGTGGGCATGAACCCCCCCTTCGACGCCGCCCAGGACCTCCGCGACGCGCCCCACACCGGCGGCCGACAGCGCCCGAAGGACGCCGCCACCCTGATCCTCACCCGCCGCGAGACTGACGGCTGGCAGGTGCTGATGGGCCGCCGCGCGCCCGGCCACGTCTTCATGGCCTCCAAATGGGTCTTCCCCGGCGGCCGCATCGAGCGCGCCGACTTCACGGCCG
>JADGMZ010000135.1:2541-4863 GCA_015234495.1 Brevundimonas sp.
CCGGCCTGCTGCTGGCCGAGCCCGCCCCGCCCGCCTCCGCCGCCGGGCCGTGGCGCGAGTTCCGCGCCATCGGCGCCCTGCCCGACCTGGCGGCGCTGCGCTACGTGGCCCGCGCCATCACCCCGCCGGGCCGCTCCCGTCGCTTCGACGCCCGCTTCTTCATGGCCGACGCCGCCGCCCTGCTGCATCCCGAACCCACCGCCGGTTCGGGCGAACTGGACGAGATCGCCTGGCTACCGCTGGACCAGGCCCGAACCTTCGATCTCCCCGCCATCACCCGCTTCGTCCTCGACGAAGTCACCGAACGGCTGGCCGCCCCCGGGCGTCCCCTGCCTTTCGTGCGCATGGTGCGCGGCCGCCACGCCGTCGACTACCAGGACGAGCCCGCCTGACCATCCCTGACGGAGCGTCGTCTCCGGCTTGCGCCTTCAGACCGGTCTGCGCTCTATTCGACGGCGGGGAAGAGGGAGAAGCTGATGCGCGGACTCATCATCGGGGCGGCGGCCCTGCTCGCCGGTTGCGCCGGACAGGGCCTGCCGCAACCGACCCCGGCCGTCGCCGCCGGCCCGCCCGACAAGGTCGAGGTCGTCTATCACCCCGGCGCGATGTTCTTCTCCGTCGAGGACGGCGGCGAGGGCCGCTTCAGGACCAGCGACCGCGAGGACTACACCTTCCCCGTCACCCGCGCCGACTACGTCCGCATCAGCGCCCTGCTGAGGCCCTATCGCCAGACTGGACTGATCTGCGGCGAACAGGTCCAGTGGGAGCACAACGGCTATCTGCTCTGGCGCGAGAACGGCGTGGAGACCCGCCGACCGCACGAGTCCGGCTGCTACGCCGAGGGCCATCGTGAAGCCGAACGCGGCATCAGTCGCGCCTACGACGCCGTCGAGCAGATGGCCGAAGAGCGCTGGGTCCCGCCGGCCCCTCCGGTCGTGCCCGACCCCGACCGCCTGACCCTGACCTCGCTGTACTGGGGCCGGGTGACGCAGGAGTGGTCCATCCCCCGCGGCGGCGAGGGCCGCTGGTCCCAGGCCGACGGCAAGACCAGCGCCTTCGCGGTCTCCGAAGCCGACTTCGATCGCCTGCGCGACCTCTTCCGGCCCTATGAAGGCGTCCATTTCGAGTGCGAGCGCGTCATCGCCGACGGCCCCTACGGCCACGTCACCTGGTCGCAGCAAGGCCACGAGGACCAGCAGCTCAAATGGGACGCCGGCTGCGTCACCGGAGACGCAGGGGACGTGTTTCGGCGGTGGGACGAGGCCGTGGCCATCCTGAAGGCCCTGCGCGACGGCGGCTGACACAGGAGAAGGCGGCATGGCCGACACCCCCATCACCCTGCGCCTGACCATCGCCGACCCCGTCCCGGGCGTCCGCTACAGCCTGCAGAAGGACGACGCCCCGTTCGAGCCGGTCACCGCTTCCGAAGCGCCCCTGTCCTTCGACGTGCCGATCCGCCTGTCGGCCGACAACCGCTTCCTCGGTCCCTTCGTCCGCCGCGAAGGGCCCGTGCGCCGTTTCGTCTACATCCGCATCGGAACCGCGGCGGGCGACCACGCCGCCGGCCCGTTGAGCCGCCGCGCCAAGATCGACATCCACGACATCCCGCCCGCCCTGCTCGACCAGGCCCGCGCCGGCCGCACGCTGGAAGTCGTCCTGCCCGGGCGCGGCCAGGACGGTTCGCCGGCCTGCGCCACGGTCCGGCCGGTTTCGGCCTGGCGCGCGCTCTGAGCGGGTCGCGGCTTTGACCCGGCCCCCGGCCGCCGTTATGCCGACGGCATGAAGCTCCAGACGCCGTTCATCAAGCTGCCGTTCCGCTTCGACACGGCGCGTCTGCAGGAAGAGGTCGCGGCCTTTCCGGAACAGGCCTGGGTCAGCCACCCCAACAAGCTCGACGGCAACAGCGCCCTGCGCCTGATCACCGTCGGCGGGGGCGAGAACGACGACGTCGCCGGCCCCATGGCCATGACCCCGCACCTCCAGGCCTCGCCCTATCTGCAGCAGGTGCTGGCCCATTTCGGCGTGGTCTGGAGCCGCTCCCGCCTGATGCGGCTCGGCCCCCGCGCCACGGTGCCGATGCACACCGACATCAACTACCACTGGCACCACCGCGTGCGGCTGCACATCCCGATCGTGACCACGCCCGAGGTCAAATTCTTCTGTGACGACCAGGTCGTGAACATGGCCGGGGGCGAGTCGTGGATCTTCGACAACTGGCGCCCGCACAAGGTCGAGAACGGCTCGGACGTGACCCGCATCCACCTCGTCGCCGACACCACCGGCAACGCCCGCTTCTGGGACATGGCCCACGCCGCCGCCGGC
>JADGMZ010000136.1 GCA_015234495.1 Brevundimonas sp.
ATGGCAGGCCGCGCACCTCGGCCTGCCATTTGTCAGCGGCGATGATCGACTGACGCGCAAATTGGTCGCGAACCCGCGGGCGTCTGTTGCAGAAGTCATCTCACCAGCCCGGTTTGTTGCAAGGCTTTGACGGTAACGATCATGTCCCTCGCCTCCTACATCGCCGGTCTGCCCAAGGCGGAGCTGCACCTGCATATCGAAGGCAGCCTCGAGCCCGAGCTGATGTTCGAGCTGGCGCGGCGCAACAAGGTGGCCATTCCGTTCGACAGCGTGGAGGCGGTGCGGGCGGCCTATGACTTCTCCAACCTGCAGGACTTCCTCGACATCTACTACGCCGGGGCCGCTGTGTTGCGGACGGAAGAGGATTTCCACGATCTGGCGCTGGCCTATTTCCGGCGGGCGGCGGCGGACAACGTGCGCCACGCCGAGATCTTCTTCGATCCGCAGACCCATACCGACCGGGGCGTTCCGTTCGGGGTGGTGGCCGAAGGGCTGCTGGCCGGGATGAAGCGGGCGGAGCGGGAACTGGGCGTCAGTTCGAAGCTGATCCTGTGCTTCCTGCGGCATCTGGACGAACACGCGGCGTTCGACGTGCTGCATCAGGCCGAGCCGTGGCTGGACCGGATCGAGGGCGTGGGGCTGGATTCGTCCGAGGTCGGCCACCCGCCGTCGAAATTCCAGCGGGTGTTCGAACGCGCCGGCCAGATGGGGCTGAAGCGCGTCGCCCACGCCGGTGAGGAGGGGCCGCCGGCCTATGTGCACGAGGCGCTGGACCTGCTGCACATCGACCGCATGGACCACGGCAACCGCTCGATGGAGGACGAGGCGCTGATCGCACGGCTGGCGGCGTCGCAGATGACGCTGACGGTGTGCCCGCTGTCGAACCTGAAGCTCTGCGTGGTCAAGGACCTGAAGGACCACCCCGTGCCGGAGATGCTGCGCCGGGGCCTGCACGTGACGCTGAACTCGGACGACCCGGCCTATTTCGGCGGCTATGTGAACGACAACTACCGCCGGCTGGCCGAGGCGGTGGGGCTGACGCGCGAGCAGGTGACGCGGATGGCGCGGAACAGCTTCGAAGGGTCGTTCCTCACCGAGGCGGAGAAGGCGGCGCGGGTGACGGAGGTGGAGGCCTACGCTGCCGCCTGACCCTCGCCCCCCGGGGTGCGGTTGCTATCGGGGCACCACGGATATGCGTCCCTCGCTTTCGACCCGGGCCGCCTTGACGCGCGACACGTCGTCGAGCCCCTCCTTGCGCAGGGCGCTCATCAGTTCGTCCTCGGTCAGATATTCGCGCCGCATGTTACGCCGGAGCAGGCGGCCGTCGCGGATGACCTCGACGGGCGGCGAGGACACGAGACGCTCGACGAAGGGTATGCGGAAACTCAGCAGGTTGATCACATAATCCCACACCATCAAGGTGACGATGACGATCAGGGCGTCGGCGACCGTGGTGTATTCGCCCAGACCATGTGTGACCGCCTCGGCGATCAGCAGAAGGAAGATCAGGTCCATCCGCGCCAGCTCACCCCCGGCGCGGCGCGGCATGATGCGCATCAGCATCAGGACGCCGAGGTAGATGGCGGATCCGCGCGCCACCAGCTCCAGCAACGGCGTCTCGGCCTGGAAGATCTCGGCCCAGTCGGGCGGGAAGATCGGGTACACGGGCGCCTCCTGGAGCATCTCCCCCTCGCGAGGTCGCCCGTGCAACGGTCCAGCCACGCATTGGGTCCATGGCGCCGGGATCACCCGACCGGCTCCGCGGCGCTTGACTTGGCGCCTGAGTCGAGGGCTAGGTCGCGGCGCTCTCGCGGGAGAGATCGGGGTCGTTTCGGCGGCTTCGGAGCCGAAGGCGCAACCGCCCCGGAAACGCTCAGGCAAACGGACCGCGAAGCATACGGACGCTGGAAAGTCGCTCTTGCGAGCGCGCCGACGGAGCAAGGCGGCCCTCCTTTCGTTACTGGGGGGCGCCGGAATCTCTCAGGCTTCAGGACAGCGGGGGCGCGAGGACGGCGGAGCCATCCGCTTCAGAAACGCGACCGTGAAAGTCTGACCATGACCGACGAGACCCTGAAGACCACGCCCCTCAACGCCGCGCACCGCGCCCTGGGCGCGCGCATGGTCGGCTTCAGCGGCTATGACATGCCGGTGCAGTACGAAGGGGTTCTGGCAGAACACCGCTGGACCCGCGAGCACGCCGGGCTGTTCGACGTCTCCCACATGGGCCAGGCCAAGATCACCGGAAAGGACGCGGTGGCGCAGTTCGAGCGCTTCGTGCCGGGCGACTACTCGATCCTGAAGGCCGGACGGCAGAAATACACGCTGCTGCTCAACGAGCACGGCGGCGTCATGGACGACCTGATGGCGGGGCGTCCGGATCACGACGGCCTCTATGTAGTGGTCAACGCCGGCAACAAGGACGCCGACTTCGCCTACATGGGCAAGCGCCTGACCGGCGATGTCCAGCTGACCGTGCTGGAAGACCGCGCGCTGCTGGCCATCCAGGGCCCCGAGGCCGCCGAGGTCATGGCCGCGCACGAGCCGGTGCTGGCCGAGATGGGCTTCATGGACTGCGCCCGCCTGATGCTGTTCGGGGTCGACTGCTTCGTCTCCCGCTCGGGCTACACCGGCGAAGACGGCTACGAGATATCGATCCCGGCCGCCGACGCGGAACGCGTCTGGAACCTGCTGCTGGTGGACGCCCGGGTGAAGCCGATCGGCCTCGGCGCCCGCGACAGCCTGCGGCTGGAGGCCGGCCTGCCGCTGCACGGCCATGACGTCGACGCCACGATCGACCCGGTCGAGGCGGCCCTGACCTTCGCCCTGTCCAAGTCGCGCAAGGAGCGCGCCGACTTCCCGGGCGCCGATCGTATCCTGAAGGCCCTGACCGAGGGCCCGTCGCGGGTCCGCGTCGGCCTGCACGTCAAGGAAGGCGCCCCGGCCCGCGAGGGGGCCGAGATCGCCGACATGGATGGCAAGGTCGTCGGAACGGTCACCTCGGGCGGTCCGTCGCCGACGCTCGGCAAGAACATCGCCATGGGCTACGTCCCGCCGGGGCTGTCCGAACCCGGAACCGAACTGAAGGTTATCGTCCGGGGCAAAGCCGCCGCCGCCGAGGTCGTGGCCACGCCCTTCGTCGCCACCCGTTACTACAGGAAGCCGAAGTAGGATTTTTCACCTCGTCATCGCCGGGCCGGCCCTGGCGATCCAGGATCACCGGCGGTTGGTGTTCTGACGGGACAGATCGAGTTCATGGATCCCCGCGACAAGCGCGGGGATGAGGGAAGGAAGAAGCGGATGAAGTTCACCAAGGATCACGAGTGGGTTCGCCTCGAGGGTGACGTCGTCACCATGGGCATCAGCAAGCACGCCGCCGAAGCGCTGGGCGACGTGGTGTTCGTCGAGACGCCCGAAGCCGGCAAGTCGGTGTCCAAGGGCGACAGCTTCGCCGTCGTCGAGAGCGTCAAGGCGGCCTCGGACGTCTATGCCCCGGTCTCGGGCGAGGTGATCGAGGGCAACGCCGCCCTGGCCTCGGCCCCGGAAACCGTCAACGCCGACCCGGAAGGCGAGGGCTGGTTCGCCAGGATCAAGGTGTCCGACGCCTCGCAGCTGGACGGCCTGATGGACCGGGCGGCCTACGACGCCTTCCTGGCCACGCTCTGATATTTCTCCCGCTCATCCCGGCGAAAGCCGGGACCCAGTGCCTTGGGTGATCCGTCGAGATCGTGGGCCGCAACTGTTGTCCTGAAACGCCAGCGCTTTGCTGGACAGAACTGGGTCCCGGCTTTCGCCGGGATGAGCGGATTTAAGAATGCGCTATTTGCCTCTCACGCCCGACGACCGTACGGCGATGCTCGCCGCCATCGGGGCCAAGACGATCGACGACCTGTTCGTGGACGTGCCGCAGGCGGCGCGGCGGGAGGGCTTTGTGGACCTGCCGCGCGTGGCCGGCGAGCTGGAGGTCGAGCGGGCGCTGGGCGCGCTGGCGGCCAAGAACATCGCGGCCGGCTCCGTGCCGTTCTTCTGCGGGGCGGGGGCCTATCGCCACCATGTGCCGGCGACGGTGGACCATGTGATCCAGCGCTCGGAGTTCCTGACCAGCTACACGCCCTATCAGCCGGAAATCGCCCAGGGCACGCTGCAGTATCTGTACGAGTTCCAGACCCAGGTGGCGAACCTGACCGGCATGCCGGTGGCCAACGCCAGCCTCTATGACGGCTCGACCGCCATGGCCGAGGGCGTGCTGATGGCCACGCGGGTGACCCGCCGCAACAAGGCGGTGATCTCTGGCGGGGTGCACCCGCACTATGTCGCCGCGACCGAGACCGTGGTCCACGCCGTCGGGGTCGAGACCCAGGTGCTGCCCGCCGCGGTGGACGCCGAGGCCGACGTGATCGACCAGATCGGGCCCGACACCGCCTGCGTGGTGGTGCAGACGCCCAACGTGTTCGGCACCGCCACCGACGTGACGAAGATCGCCGAGGCCGCCCACGCCGCCGGGGCCCTGCTGATCGTGGTGGTCACCGAGGCGGTGTCGATGGGCCTGCTGAAGTCGCCGGGCGAGATGGGGGCCGACATCGTCGCCGCCGAGGGCCAGTCGATCGGCAACGCGCTGAATTTCGGCGGCCCCTACGTCGGCCTGTTCGCCTGCCGTGAGAAGCTGATCCGCCAGATGCCCGGCCGGCTGTGCGGCGAGACGGTGGACGCCGAGGGCGCGCGGGGCTTCGTCCTGACCCTGTCGACGCGCGAGCAGCACATCCGCCGCGACAAGGCGACGTCGAACATCTGCACCAACTCGGGCCTGTGCACCCTCGCCTTCTCGATCCACATGAGCCTGCTGGGCGA
>JADGMZ010000137.1:0-314 GCA_015234495.1 Brevundimonas sp.
GGAACTTGGCGATTCCGGTTCGCCCGCCCTGAGCGGCGACGAGGGCAGGAACGTGCGCCGTGGAACGACTGCGCGCACATCGGCGCCCTTTTGGCTGTTGGAGACGCGGCTCCTGGGCGGAGCGGCGGGGGGTTCGATTGTCAAAGAGCGGGGGCGCATTGTGCGGCCGGTCTTTCCTCAGGCGGGAAGATCGCCTTCGGAAATTGCGATGTGACTGAAAAAGCGGAGGAAGACTTCCGCCATCTGCGTGGTGATCCGTGGATTGCCAGCACTCGGCGGCGCCTCTTTCGGGCGGCGGAGGTTCTTCACAGCGC
>JADGMZ010000137.1:324-4838 GCA_015234495.1 Brevundimonas sp.
GCCAGCCTCCCGCGCCATGTCCTGCGCCTCACTGCCTTCACCCCCTCCCCAACCCTCCCCCATCGAGGGGGAGGGCTTCATTTTGGCTCCTGCCGGCTGCGGCGCAGGGCGCACTTCACCGGCTCCGCCGGACCGCATACAAGCCGCGGATGACCGACGCCGATCCGTTCGCCGACCTGAAGACCGAAGCCCGGGCCTGGTTCGAGGGCCTGAGGGACCGCATCCACGCCGCCTTCGAGGCGCTGGAGGACGAGGCCTCGCCGGACCTGTTTCCCGGAGAGCCCGGGCGGTTCGTGCGCACGCCGTGGGCGCGGGCCGAGGGCGGCGGCGGCGTCATGGGGATGATGCACGGACGGCTGTTCGAGAAGGTCGGGGTGCACGTCTCGACGGTGCACGGGACCTTCCCGGCCGACTACGCCAGGGGAGTGCCCGGCGCGGCCGGGGATCCGCGCTTCTTCGCCACGGGCGTCAGCCTGATCGCCCATCCGGTCAGCCCGCGCGTGCCGGCGGTGCACATGAACACGCGCTTCATCGCCACGACGAAGGGCTGGTTCGGCGGCGGGGCGGACCTGACGCCGGTGCTGGACGCCGACCGGCGCGACGACCATCCGGACACCCTCGCCTTCCACGCCGCCATGAAGGCGGCGTGCGACGCCCATGACCCCGACTGGCACGCCCGCTTCAAGGCGTGGTGCGACGAGTATTTCTTCCTGCCGCATCGCAACGAGCCGCGCGGCACCGGCGGCATCTTCTACGACCATCTGGACAGCGGCGACCGCACCCGGGACTTCGCCTTCACCCGCGACGTGGGCGAGGCCTTCCTGGAGGTCTATCCGCGCATCGTGCGCGGGCGGATGGGCGAGGCGTGGACGGCGGCGGAGCGCGAAGAGCAGCTGGTGCGGCGCGGGCGCTACGTCGAGTTCAACCTCCTGTACGACCGGGGGACGATGTTCGGGCTGAAGACCGGGGGGAATGTGGAGTCGATCCTCAGCTCGATGCCGCCGGTGGTGAAGTGGCCATGAGGCATTGGGCGGCCCTGACCGCGATCACGGTGGCCACGCTGAACCACGAGTAAACCACAAGGGCCAAGAGCAGGCCGATCGAAGCGGTCGAGTGGACCTCCCAGACCAGGCTGTACAGAAAGGCGAAGGCCAGCACGGACCTAGGGGTGGCCAGGGCGACGACCACCGACTTGCGCACGTGGCGCCAGAGCAGGGCCAACACCGCCGTGGTGACGACGGGAAAGGCCAGATAGGCGGCCATGTAACGCCCGCCCCAGTCGTAGGGCTCGCCGATGAAACTGGCCATTAAAGCCTGCATGAGCCGATGCTGAACCCGGGCTGGACCGAAGGGAAGCCCTGCCTTCTTCTGCGACCGTCATTCCCGGCCTTGTGCCGGGAACCCATGAACACGGGCGGTTCAGGTCAAGGGACAGGTCCGTGTTCATGGATGGCCGGGACAAGCCCGGCCATGACGGGTTTTGGGAGGTGAGCGGGAGCGAGGGCGGGCCTAGGCCGGCTCCAGCTCCCGCGCCGGCTCGAGGGCCGTGCCGATGGCGTCGAAGAGGCCGGCCATGGTGACCGGCTTGGTCAGGTGGCCGTCGGCGCCGGCGGCGCGGCCGGCCTCGACGTGTTCGGCCATGGCGTTGGCGGTGAGCATCAGCACGGGGGTGCGCTTCAGGCCGTGCTCGGCCTCGTGGCGGCGGATGGCGCCGGTGGCGGTGAGGCCGTCCATGACCGGCATCTGCATGTCCATCAGCACCAGGTCGAAGCCGCCGCCGACGAAGGCGTCGACCGCCTGACGGCCGTTCTCGACGGCGACCAGCTCCATGCCGGTGGCGCCGAGCATGATCTCGACCACCTTGCGGTTGGCGGGGTGGTCGTCGGCCAGCAGGATGCGCAGGCTCGCCGCCTCCACGTCGCGCGCGGGCGGCTCGGCCGGAGCGGGCGCGGCGGCGGGGGCCTCGACCCGGGGGAGCGGAATCTCGAACCAGAAGCTGGACCCCTCGCCGGGCGTGCTCTCGCAATCCAGCGCCCCGCCCATCAGCTCGACCAGGGCGGTGGAGATGGCCAGGCCCAGGCCGGTGCCGCCGTAGCGGCGGGTGATCGAGCCGTCGGCCTGCTGGAAGCGGCGGAAGATGCGGTTGCGCTGCTCGCGGTCGAAGCCCACGCCGGTGTCGCTGACGCGGAACAGGACGCGGTCGCCGTCGGCGGCCGAGACGTTGAGCCGGAGGGCGCCCTCGCTGGTGAATTTCAGGGCGTTGTTGACCAGGTTGGTCAGCACCTGGCGCAGGCGGACGCCATCGCCGTGGACCGTGCCGGACAGGACCGGATCGAAGTCGACCTCGAGCGCGACGCGCTTGTCCTCGGCCTTGACCCGCCACAGGGCGCCGATGTCGGCGACGGCCTGTTCGAGGTCGAAAGGCGTCGGCTCGATGGTCACCTGGCCGGACTCGATGCGGGCGCTGTCGAGGATGTCGGAGAGCAGCCGCTCCAGGGTCACGCCGGACGAGCGGATCAGTTCGACCATCTCGCGCTCCTGGTCGCCCAGCGGACGCCGGGTCAGGGAGTCGGCCATGGACACCACGCCATTGAGCGGGGTGCGGATCTCGTGGCTCATGTTGGCGAGGAACTCGCTCTTGGCGCGGCTGGCGGCCTCGGCCCGGCGGCGGGCCTTGCGGAGATGGTCCGCCTGTCGCGACAGCCAGACCACGACCCCGGCCGCGAACAGCAGGAAGACCACGCCGATGGCGATCACGGCCCGCTGCAGGGTGGTGTTGGCGCGGGCGGTCTCCAGCTGGCCGCGGCGCTCGGAGAGCTGCTCCTGCATGTCGCCGGTGACCTGGTGGATGCCGGCCGAGTAGCTGCGCGCCGCCGCGACCTCGCTCTCCAGCATTTGGGCGCGGAGCAGGGCGAAGGCTTCGGCGGTGCGGCCCTCGGCGAACAGCACCTCGGCCTCGACGTGATCGACCTCGCCGGCGACGCCGTCGGCCTCGAGACGGCGCAGGACCTCCATGTCGCGGCGGGCGGCGGCGGTCTGGCCGGTTTGGGCGCGGGCGATGGCGCGCAGGGGCAGGACGTCGCGGGCGAGAAAGGCCGCTTCGCCCAGGTTCTCGCCCCACGGGTCCAGGCAGGCGAGCACCTCGCGCGGGAGGTGGCGGGCGGCGGCCACCGTGGCGCACAGGCCGGCGTCGTAGATCGTCAGGGTCGGCAGGTCGGAGCGGGCGGCCAGCCGGTGGTGGGCCGCGTAGTATTCGGTCGCGCGGGGCAGGTCGCCGACCTTCACCGCCATCATGGTCAGGTTGTAGAGGCTGTCGAAATCCGGGCGGGGATAGGCCGGGTTGGAATAGTCGATCTCGAACTGGCGGAAGGCGGCGGCGGCCCCCTCGACGTCGTTGAGGTCCTTGAGCCCCATGCCGACCACTTCCCAGATGCCGGCCTGGGCGGTGGCGGCGAAGGGGTCCGCCTCGGGAATATCGGCCTGGGCGCGGGTCAGCAGCTCAAGCCCCCGGCCGACGTGCCCCTGATCGATCAGGGCCAGGGCGGCGAGGCGGGCGGCGTGGGCGCGCACGAACCAGTCGCGGTCCGCGCGGGCGGTGCGGTCCATCTCGGCGGCGACGCCGAGATCGCCCTGGTCGTAGCGGGCGGTCAGCGCGTTCAGCCGGGCGATGGCGAGATAGCGGTCGTCGTTCTGGCGGCGCGCCGCCTCGGCGAGGCGGCGATTCCAGACCGCGGCGCGTTCGAACTCGCCCTGGTTCAGCAGGGTCCAGGCGACGTGGTAGAGCCGATTCAGGCCCTCGCGGTCGCGGCGCTGAAGGGCGGCCTGGCCGAAGCGGTCGAGGGCCGCGAAATCGGTCGAGGCCGCGCGCCGCTCGACGAAGCGGGCCAGGCCCACGGCGTCCGCGGCGCCGACAGCGCCCGCCGCGCGGGCGGGGCCGGGGAAGGCGCCGACGACGCCGGCAAGCAGAACAAGACTCACCGCGAAGGCGCGAAAAGGCGACATGAACAACCCGACCTGAACGGGGGGACTTCGCACGGATTTGGTTGCTCAAGACTTATCGGACGCCGCCGGCCGGCGGTCAGGCGCTTGCGACAAAGTCGCGCAGCCAGCAGCCGACCCGTTCGCGGTCGTCGGGCCCGGCGAGGCTGGCGAGGGCCTGGTCGACGGCCTCGGCGCCGATGCGCTCGCGCCGGCCCGCGGCCAGGTCGCCGGCGAAGGCGGGGGTGAATTCGGGATGGCCCTGCAGGCTGATCGCGTCGTCGTCCCAGGCGAGGCCGGCGAAGGGGGTGAAGTCGCTGCGCAGGATGACGCGGGCGTCGGCGGGCTTTGCCACCACCTGGTCCTGGTGGGAGACGGGGATGGCGACGGTGGCGGCCGCCGGGGTCATCCACGGCTCGGTCGCGGCGACCTCGTAGCGGTGCAGGCCGACGCCCCAGCCGCGGTCCGATTTCTCCACCCGACCGCCGAGCGCCTGGGCCATGGCCTGGTGGCCGAAGCAGACGCCGATCAGACGG
>JADGMZ010000138.1 GCA_015234495.1 Brevundimonas sp.
CGGGGAATAGGCGAGCAGGCCGACATTCTCGTGGTGGCTCAGCTCGGCAAGGTCCAGATCGAAGTGCCGACGCAACAGGCTATATTCGTTCTGCACGGAGACGAGCCTAGGTAAGCCTTTTGCCTCGGCCATGCGCAGCCACTGCGCAATTCCCCAGGTGGTCTCGTTGGAAACGCCGATATGCCGGATCTTGCCCTCTCGGACCAGCTCGGCTAGGGTCTCGAGCATGTCCTCGATATTGGCCAGCACGTCAGCGGTCTGCTGCTGGTGCGGTGCGTAGGTCCAGGACTTGTCGAAGTTATAGTGGCCGCGCGAAGGCCAATGGATCTGGTAGAGGTCGAGATAATCGGTGCGGAGCCGGCGCAGGCTTTGCTCCACCGCAACCCGGATCGATTCGCCGTCGGCGCGCTTGCCATCACGAATATGCTTTGAACCGCCTCCCGCTATCTTGGAGGCCAGAATCCATCTGTCGCGCTTGCCGGTGCTTGCAAACCAGTTGCCGATGATTTCTTCCGTTCGCCCCGAGGTCTGGGAGCTGCCGGGCACGGCATAGAGTTCGGCCGTATCCATGAAGTTGAGGCCAGCGTCGAGCGCCATGTCGATCTGCTGGTGGCCTTCGGCTTCGGTGTTCTGGCTGCCCCAGGTCATGGTGCCAAGGCACAGTTCGCTGACATGGAGGTCGGTACGGCCAAGGCGTCTGGTATTCATGAATCGGTTCCGGTTTGCGGGGGCACCCTAAGCAGGGCCGCCCCTCCGGTAAAGCAAGGCTGCGCATCGGCAAAATCAGGTTGTCCGCAAGAAAGCGCTTCTGATCGTCATTTAGGGGTTGAGCTATGGCGAACCACCTCGTATATACCCGTCACGTTCGGCGCTAGCCAAACGGTTGACGCGGGATGGAGCAGCCCGGTAGCTCGTCAGGCTCATAACCTGAAGGTCGCAGGTTCAAATCCTGCTCCCGCACCCAAACTTTCAGAAGCCCGCCTGGACCCGTCCGGCGGGCTTTTGCATGTCCGGTCCGACTGAGCTTCCCCTGGAGCCGTCGCCCGTCCGGACTGTCGTTCGCAACCGGATCCCGAAGCCCCGCATGGCGTCCGCCCGCGGGGCGTTTCGTCGTTCGGCCCCGTCGCAGTCGCAGCTCCCCCTTGAGCGCGGCGGTCCCGTGTTCCATGGATGCTCTCCGCTCGAGGGGAGATCGGGATGAAGCACGAACAGACCGCGGACCTGCCGTACCTGCGCAAGGTGGTCGGGGCGTCGATGGCCGGCACGGTCGTCGAGTGGTACGAGTTCTTCCTCTACGGCACCGCCGCGACCCTGGTGTTCGGCCACCTGTTCTTCCCCGACACCGGCAATGAGCTGGACGGCATCATCGCCGCCTTCGCGACCTATGCGGTCGGCTTCCTCGCCCGGCCGCTGGGCGGAATCGTCTTCGGCCATTTCGGCGACCGCATCGGGCGCAAGTCGCTGCTGCAGTTCAGCCTGCTGCTGGTGGGTGTCTCGACCTTCCTGATGGGCTGCCTGCCCGGCTTCGATTCGATCGGCTACTGGGCCCCGGCCATGCTGGTGTTGCTGCGCTTCATCCAGGGCTTCGCGCTGGGGGGCGAGTGGGGCGGGGCCATCCTGCTGGTCACCGAGCACAGCCCGAACCGGAGCCGCGGCTTCTGGGGCAGTTTCCCGCAGGCCGCGGTGCCCATTGGCAATCTGCTGGCCACGGTGGTGCTGCTGGCCCTGTCGGCGGTGCTCAGCGACGAGGCCTTCATGGCCTGGGGATGGCGGGTCGGCTTCTGGCTGTCCGTCGTGATCATCGCCATCGGCTATTACATCCGCACCCAGGTGACGGACTCGCCGATCTTCGAGGCTGCGCGGGAGGAGACCGAGAAGCGGGCCGAGGCGGGCTACGGCCTCAAGGAGGTGTTCCGCCGCCATCCGCGGGGCGTGTTCACGGCCATGGCCCTGAGGTTCGGGGAGAACATCCTCTACTACATGGTCGTCACCTTCTCGATCACCTATCTGCACCATCGCGCGGTCGACACCACGCGCATCCTCGCCCTGCTGTTCCTCGCCCACATCCTGCACGTGGTCGTGATCCCCATCGTGGGCGCGGCCACCGACCGTATCGGCCGGCGGCCGGTCTATATCGCCGGGGCGGCCCTGACCCTGGTCTGGCCGTTCGTGGCCTTCCCGATGTTCGATACGGGGACCACCGCCATGATCCTCGGCGCCATCATGCTGGGACTGGTGGTGCACGGGCTGATGTACGCGGCGCAACCGGCGATCATGAGCGAGATGTTCCCGACCCGGATGCGCTATTCGGGGGTGTCCCTCGGCTATCAGGTCACTGCGATCGTGGCCGGCTCGTGGGCGCCGCTGATCGGCACGGCGCTGCTGCGCCAGTGGGACTCATGGGTTCCCATCGCCTGGTACATCCTCGCCTCGGGGCTGGTCAGTCTGGCCGCCGCCCTGTTCATGCGCGAGACCCGGGGCGCGTCGCTGGCCGCCATCGACGAGGCGGATCTCCGTCAGCTGGAGCAGGCCCGGGCGTCCCCGCGCTGAGGCCGAGCTTACCGCGAGTTCATCGGCCTGCCTCATTGCTGACCTTTTCCGCTACAAATGTGGCGCTACAGGTGTAGTGATCAGAGGGTCGGGCCGCCATGATCGAGTCCTTGCCACGCCGCGAGCGTGAGGTGTTCGAGACCCTGTGCCGCCTCGGCGCCGGCACCACCAGCGCCGTCAGGACGGCGATGGGCGGATCGCTCAGCGACTCCGCGGTCCGGACCCTGCTGGCCCGACTGGAGGCCAAGGCGCTGGTGGCCCGCGAGTCCGGGGTGGACGGTGTCCTCTACCGGCCGGCGCCGCGGCCCGAGGCGCTGGCGGTCAGCGCCCTGCGGCGCACCGTAGACACCTTCTTCGCCGGTTCCGCCGCGGGGGCCGCCACGGCGCTCCTCGGCCTGACCCAGAAGCTGAAGCCGGAAGAGCTCGAGGCTCTGGAGCGGGCCATCGACCAGGCCCGGGAGCGCGGAACATGAGCCTTGAACTGATCGTGGAGTTCTTCGGCAAGTCGGGGCTCGTCGCCGGCGTCGGCCTGCTGCTGGCCAGCCTGCCCGGCTTCCGCTCGGCGGCGGATCGGGTGGACGTGCTGCGGGCGACGGTGGGCGTGATCCTCTTACTGCCCCTGGCGGCGGTCATCGCGCCGGCGTTCGAACTGCCGATCCTGCCGGCGTTCGCGGTCGAGACCGCGACCGCGTCGGCGCCTGTGTGGCAGGGCTCGGTCACCCCGGTGGAGGGGGTGTCGCTGTCCAGCACCCTGCGGCCGCCGACGGCGATGGAGATCCTGATCGGCGTATGGATCCTCGGGGCGGCCGCGGTGATCGGGCGCTTCGTCCTGGGCGTGCTCACCCTCCGGCGCTGGACGCGGGCAGGCCAAGCGGTGACGGACGCGGCCTGGACGCGGGCGCTCGAGGCGCTCGCCCCCGGGCGTCGTCCGCGCCTGATTGCGGCGTCGGCGGTCGAAGCGCCGCTCAGCTGGGGCCTGCCGCCCGGCGTCGTGCTGGTCGGGCCGAACTGCCTGTCGCGGCCAGAGACGGCGCCGGCGGTGCTTGCGCATGAACTGGCGCATGTGCGCCGTGCCGACTGGATGTTCCTGGCGCTGTCCAGGGTCGCCCTGGCCCTGTTCTGGTTCAACCCGCTGGTATGGCTGCTGCAGGCCGTTCTGGCGAGCCGAACCGAGGACGCCGCCGACGCCGCCGCCGTCACCGTGGTCGACCGCCAGACCTACGCCAGAACTCTCGTCGGCCTCGCCGCCGATTTCCGCCAGCCCGCCGCCATCGCCATGACGGGGGAAGCCCACTCACTCAGCAAGAGGATCACCCGTATCATGAACGCCCGTTCCAGCTCGCGGTCCCGGCCGCTGACTCTCGCCCTGGCGGTCGGCGCCCTGGTCGCCGTCGCTACGCCCATCGCGGCGGTCGAGATCACACAGCGTCCGCCTTCGCCGCCGTCGGCGCCTGCGCCGGCCGACGCGCCGCGGCCTCCGGCGCCGCCCACGCCGCCCGCCGCCTTCTCCGTCGTCGCTCCGCTGGCGGCTCCGGCCCCGCCCGCGCCGCCCGCGCCGCCTCGTCATCAGGACCTGCAAGTCCCGCCCGCCCCGCCGGCCCCTCCGGCGCCTCCGGCGCCGCCGGAGCGGTTCACGGAACAGGAGCGCGCTGATCTCCGCCGCCACAGCGAACAGATCCGAGTCCACGCCGCCGAGGCCGGGGTGCACGCGCGCCGGGCCGCGGAAGCCGCGGTGCGGGTCCGGGTCGACGAAGAGCAGATCCGCGCCCAGGTGGCGCGGGAGATGGCCGCAGCCCGGGTGCAGATGCGCCACGGGGCCGACCAGATGGTCGAGGGCGCCCGGGAGATGCGGCGGGAGTCGCAGAGCCTGCGCGACCCCGCCTATCGCGCCCGGCAGATCGAACGCGCCCGCCAGCGCGGCGACCGGGTTCCCACGGACGCGGAACTGGCGGCCCTCGCGCCCCGGCTGGCGGCCCAGGCGGACGAGCTGGAACAGCAGGCCGTCCGGCTGCGCGACCAGGCCGCCGAACCGTCCTGATCGATCCTAGGCCCGGCGCGCGTCCCACCAGCGGACCGCGTCGGCGTCGCGGGCGCTGAGGTCCGGATAGTCCGGATCGGAGCCGACATCCGGAACGCGCCGCCAGGAGCGGGCGCATTTCGGATGGTCGGCGAGGCGGACATCGACTGTGACAGCGTCGCCGCCCGTCACGAGTTCGGCGCCCGAGGTGCGGAACACCTCGGCGGGGTCGAGGCCCTCGAACGGCGCGAAGGCGTCGGCCGGG
>JADGMZ010000139.1 GCA_015234495.1 Brevundimonas sp.
TCGCCCGGTGCTTGCGCGCCTCCCAGACGCTTTCGGAATAGATCGACGGCTTGAGCAGGTCGAGGGTGACCGGGTCGACATGGCCGAGCAGGTCGAAGTCGACGAAGCTGTCGTTCATCGGGGTGACGATCTGGTCGGCGCGGCCGTGGGCGGTGCGCGACAGCACGGTGTCGCCGCCGGGCGTGTCGATCAGGATGAAGTCGGCCACGGCGCGGGCCTCGGCGAAGGCGGCGTCGAAGCGGGCCAGCTGCTCGGCCTCGTCGGCGCGGGCGAGCGCCTTGCCGTCGCCCATGTCGGGTTCGAAGGGCATCGGCAGGGTCTGGCCGGCGTCGGCGGTCCAGGCGACGCGGTTGGCGAAGAATTTGGCCATCGACCGCTGGCGCAGGTCGAGATCGATGATGGCCACGCGCTTGCCGGCGTGCAGCAGGCCGCAAACGATGTGGATGGCGAGCGTGGACTTGCCGGCCCCGCCCTTTTCGTTGCCGACGACGATGACCGTGGGGTCAGCCATGAATTTCCCAGCTCCGGGGCCGCCGACTCGACGCGCGGCCTTCAGGCGCCAGAATCGCCGGGCGCGGGCGCGGCGTCAACGGAGCGCAGCGCGGCGGCTGTGGATGCGAGGTGTCAGGCGGCGCGTCGGCACCATGGGTCGTCGACCCCGGCGGCGGCGCAGACCGCGGCGGCGCGGTCGGCGGGGGTCCGGACCTTGAGACGGGTCAGCCGGCGGCCGTCGACCTCGACCGCCTCGAAGACCGGGCTCAGGCCGTCGAGGTCAAGCCGCGCCCAGGCGGCGCGCGCGGCGGCTTCGCTGGAATAGGCGCCGATCTGGACCAGGGCGGCGTCGGCGGCGGTGCGGGGCGCGGTGGACGGACGCAGGCCGGTGCGGGCGGCGGCGTCGTCGATGCGGGCGGCGACGTCGCGGACCACGGCCCGGGCCGCGGCCGGAGCCGCAGCGGCGGCGAGGCGGCCGCCCTGCGCTTCGGCCATGCCGCGCAGCCCGCCGTCGCGGGCGTCCCACAGGGCGTGGGGGTCCATGACCTCGACCTGGAGCGCCGGGCGAAGGCCGGCCTCGGCGGCGGTGCGGGCGGCCACGGCGTCCGTCGCGCCCTCCGTCTCCAGCGGAATGGCGGCCACGGCCTCGCCCATGGTCTCGAACCGGTGCGGATCGGCCTCGACCATGCCGCAGGCGGCCAGGGACGCGGCGGCGAGGCAGGCCAGCACTGGACGGATGAGGAGGCTCGGCGTCATAAGCGGAACACTGGCACGCCGGGCTTTGAGGCACGGTTCACAAGCACGCTTAAGGCGAAGGGTTAATCCGTTCACCATGCCCGAGACTCCTGACCTGCCTGTCGCCCGCACCATCGCGGAGCTGCGCCAGACGGTAAGCGACTGGAAGCGGCAGGGGTTCACCGTCGGCTTCGTTCCGACCATGGGGGCGTTGCACGAAGGCCACCTGGCCCTGGTGCGCGAGGCCGGCGCCCGGGCCGACCGGGTGGTGGCCAGCATCTTCGTCAACCCGACCCAGTTCGCGGCGCACGAGGACCTCGGCGCCTATCCCCGCCAGGAGGCGCGTGATGCGGAGCTGCTGGCGGAGGCGGGCTGCGCCCTGATGTACGCCCCGGCGGTGGAGGAGATGTATCCGGCGGACGCCAGCACGACGATCTCGGTCGGGGCCCCGGCGGAGGGACTGGAGGGGGCGTTCCGGCCGCAGATGTTCGGCGGGGTGGCGTTGGTGGTGGCCAAGCTGCTGAACCAGGTCCAGCCGGACACGGCCGTGTTCGGGGAGAAGGACTATCAACAGTTGATTGTGGTTAACCGCATGGTCCGCGATCTGGATATTCCGGTCGAGATCGTCGGCCTGCCCACCATCCGGGACGGCCACGGCCTCGCCCTGTCGTCGCGCAACGCCTACCTGTCCGCGGCCGAGCTGGCGGTGGCGCGCCGGCTCAACGGCGTGCTGGCCGAGGCGGGCGCGCGGGCCGCGGCCGGGGGCCCCCTCCCCGCCATCGAGACCGAGGCGCGGGAGGCCCTGCTGCAGGCCGGGTTCCGGCAGGTGGACTATGTGGCCGTGCGCCGGGCCGCCGACCTCGGGACGTTCGGGACCGGCGTGGCCGACGGGCCCGCCCGGG
This sequence comes from Brevundimonas sp., assembly GCA_015234495.1. Taxonomy (GTDB): domain Bacteria; phylum Pseudomonadota; class Alphaproteobacteria; order Caulobacterales; family Caulobacteraceae; genus Brevundimonas. The sequence continues at coordinate 2,130 of JADGMZ010000139.1, forward strand.
TGCTGGCCGCCGCCTGGCTGGGCAAGACCCGGCTGATCGACAATATGGCGATCTAGCCGACCGCGCCGACGCAGCCCTCGGCCCCGCCGACCGGGAGGACGGCGTCGGTCAGGCTCAGGGTCCAGCCGTGATGGGTGTCGAGGCCGCGGCGGCGGAAGCCTGCGCCGTCGCCCGCGTCGCCGCCGGCGGTGACCAGCACGCGCGGACCCTGCGGCAGGGCGGCGGGGTCGATACGGCCGACCGCCAGGGCCGTCGGGGTTTCGCCGTCGAAGCCTTCGAAGACGCTGAGCATGGCCCACTGGCGGCGCAGGCCGGTCCACCACGGATCGCCGGCGTTGACGGCGAGGACGGCCACCCCCTGCCCTTCGGCGGCCCAGGCGAGCGCGGCCTGCGGATCGCGGACCGCCTTCATCTCGGCGGCGTCGCCGAAGCGCAGGCGGGCGCCGTCGAAGGCGCGGGCGGGTTCGACCGGGGACCAGACCCGGACCGGCATCCGGCCCTGACGGGCGAGGCCCCAGCCGACGATCTGGCGGCAGAGGGATCGCACCGCCTCGCGATTGTCGCCACGGGCCTGGGCGAGGACGCGGTCGAGCACGGCCTGCTCGCGGTCGGGACGGAGTTTCAGATGCGGGCCCGAAGGGGCGTCCTTGGCCTGGCCGACGCGGGCGGCGAGGGCGAGGCGGCGTTCGAACAGGGCCAGGAGCTGGTCATCGAGACCGTCGATCTCGTGGCGCAGGGCGGCGAGGGCCATCTGTTCGGGGGTGACGTCGGCGGGGGCGGGCCAGACTTGCTGGAGCACGGGGGCATGGGACACGATGAAGGGCTTTCGGATTTCAACAGGCTTTGAAGGGCGTTTGCGAGCCGCCGCTCCGCGCGGAGCGGTCGCCGGCGAGGCGGTCAGGACGCGATGCCCGACGCCTCAGCCGGCGTATCGAAAGCCGTAGAAATACAGGTCCGCGGCGGCGGTGAAGCCGGCGAATGCAGTCGCAGCGAGGGCTGGCAAACGGACCATGGGACTCATTGGGCGCAAGGATCGTGCGCCGTCAAGCGGCTCAGGCGCTGAGCAGGACAAAACGCGTGCGGTTGTCGGCCGAATCCTGGATGTCGTTGCGCAGAATCGACAGCTCGTAGACCTCGGCGGCGCGCACGGGGGCGACGGCGGCGCGGGTCAGGTCCCGCGCCTCGGCCACGGCCCGGGCGGCGCCGGCGGTGTCGAAGGCCTCGATCGCCTCGAGGCCGAGGGCGGCCAGGGCGCCGACGCACTGGCCGAGCGCCGCCGGGTGGCTCTCGACGGTGCGGATGCCGCCGAGACGGGCGCCGGGGGGCGCCATCAGGGCCAGGCGGATCGGTCGCCAGACCTCGGAGACCACGGTCAGGCCGGCGGCCTCGACCAGGGAGGCGGCCGGTTCGACGCGGCCGATGGTCGAGTTCTCGACCGGGATCAGGGCGCAACCGACGTCGCCGGACCTGAGGGCGGCGATGGCGGCCTCGAAACTGTCGTAGGCCACCGGCTGGTCCCACGGCCGGAGATCGATGCAGGCCTCGTGGCTGAAGGCCCCCGGCGCGCCCTGGTAGGCGCAGCGGCCCGGCGCCTGGTCGCCCCCGGCGCGGCCGATCGGCTCCACCTAGGCGGCCTCGGACCGGGACCGGCGTCCCGCCTTGAGCCGTTCGGCGACGAGGAAGGCCAGCTCCAGCGCCTGGTCGGCGTTGAGGCGCGGGTCGCAATGGGTGTGGTAGCGGCTGGACAGGTCGTCTTCGGTGAGGGCCTGGGCCCCGCCGAGGCATTCGGTGACGTTCTGGCCGGTCATCTCGAGGTGCACGCCGCCGGGGTGGACCCCTTCGGCCTCGGCCACGTCGATGAAGCTGCGGACCTCGGTCAGGATGCGTTCGAACGGCCGGGTCTTGTAGCCGTTGCCGGCCTTCAGGGTGTTGCCGTGCATCGGGTCGATGGACCAGACGACGCGCCTGCCGGCGGCCTTCACCGCCCGCATCAGGCGCGGCAGGCGATCACCGACCTTGTCGGCCCCGAAGCGGCCGATCAGGGTCAGGCGGCCGGGGATGTTGTCGGGGTTGAGCACGTCGATCAGGGCCAGCAGCTCGTCCGGCTCCATGGTCGGGCCGCACTTGACCCCCACGGGATTGCGGACGCCGCGGACGAATTCGACGTGGGCCCCGTCCAGCTGGCGGGTGCGCTCGCCGATCCAGACCATGTGGGCCGAGGTGTCGAACCATTCGCCGGTGGCGCCGTCGAGGCGGGTCAGGGCGCTCTCGAGGTTGAGCAGCAGGGCCTCGTGCGAGGTGAAGACCTCGACCCGGCTGAGGTCGGGATGACTCTCGGGGGTGACCCCGACCGCCTCCATGAAGGCCAGGGCCTCGGTGATCTTGTCGGCGAGGTCGCGGTAGCGGGCGCCGTAGTCGCTGTCGGCCGCGAAGCCCATGGTCCAGCGGTGGATGTTGTACAGGTCGGCGTAGCCGCCGCCGGCGAAGGCGCGCAGCAGGTTCAGGGTCGAGGCCGACTGGTTGTAGGCGCGGATCAGCCGCTGCGGGTCGGGAACGCGCTCCTCGGCCGTGAAGCCCATGCCGTTGATGATGTCGCCGCGGTAACTGGGCAGGGTCTCGCCGTCGATGGTCTCCAGCGCCGAGGAGCGCGGCTTGGCGAACTGGCCGGCGATGCGGCC
>JADGMZ010000140.1 GCA_015234495.1 Brevundimonas sp.
CGCTCTGGCGGACGGAACCATCCTGCAGGGCCTCGGCTGCGGCGCGACCGGCTCGGCCCTCGGCGAGGTGGTCTTCAACACCGCCATGACGGGGTATCAGGAAATCCTGACCGACCCGTCCTACATGAGCCAGATCCTGGCCTTCACCTTCCCCCACGTGGGCAACACCGGGGTCAACGTCGAGGACGTGGAACAGATCGGCGGCGGCGCCGACACCTCGGCGCGCGGCGCGATCTTCCGCGACGCCCCGACCGATCCGGCCAACTGGCGCAGCGACAGCGGCTTCGACGCCTGGATGAAGCGGCGCGGCGTGGTCGGCCTGGCGGGCATCGACACCCGCGCGCTGACCGCCCGCATACGCGAGGCCGGCGCGCCGCATGCGGTGATCGCCCATGACCCGGAAGGGCGCTTCGACCTCGACGCCCTGGTGGCGCAGGCGAGGGCGTGGAGCGGGCTGGTCGGACTCGATCTGGCCAAGGACGCCTCGACACTGCAGTCGTTCGACTGGGACGAGGGGCTGTGGGACTGGCCGGAGGGCTATCCGCGCGTCGACGCGAAGGACAGGTCGGTGGTGGTCGTCGACTATGGCGTCAAGCGCAACATCCTGCGGGCGCTGGCTTCGACCGGAGCCAGGATCACGGTGGTGCCGGCCGACACCACGGCCGAGGACATTCTGGCGCGCAACCCCGACGGGGTGGTGCTGTCGAACGGACCGGGCGATCCGGCGGCGACGGGCGAATACGCGGTGCCCGAGATCCGGAAGCTGGTCGAGAGCGGCAAGCCGATGTTCGGCATCTGCCTGGGCCACCAGATGCTGGCGCTGGCGCTCGGCGCGAAGACCATCAAGATGGATCAGGGGCATCACGGGGCCAACCATCCGGTCAAGGACTTGACCACCGGCAAGGTCGAGATCGTGTCGATGAACCACGGCTTCACCGTCGACCGCGACAGCCTGCCGGACGCCGTGGTCGAGACCCACGTCAGCCTGTTCGACGGCACCAACTGCGGCATCGCCCTGAAGGACCGGCCGGTGTTCAGCGTCCAGCATCACCCGGAGGCGTCGCCGGGGCCGACCGACAGCCTGTACCTGTTCCAGCGCTTCGCGGACTCGATGAAGGGCTGAGGCTCTAGTCCTCGAATCCGAACCGCACGGCGACGCTGACGAGGGCGTTGTCGCCGTCGTGGGAGCGCATCAGCACGCTGACGTAGCGGACGGGGCCGAGACGGCGGCCGGAGGCCTCGGCGATGGCCTCGGCCTGGGCGCGGGCCTTGCGCACGCCGTCGGCGGCGGCCTGGTTCCAGACCGCCTCGCCCGGATCGCGGGCCCCGTCCAGACCCAGCAGGGACAGGAAGGGAGTCATGGCGCCCAGGTTCAGGCCGTTCAGGCTGTCGTCGAGATTGCTGACGCCGGCCTCGGCGAGGGCGTCGACGAACTGGGGCAGGCGGGACTCGTTCGGGCGGTTCAGCTTGACCTGGACGGACGCGGTGATGGTGCGGCCATCGGCCGACGTCGCCGGGTCGTCGCCGATCAGTTCCACTTCCACTTCAGGATCGTCGGAAAAGGCCGTGGCCCACGCGTCGGAGGCCGGCGACCAGGCGCCGGCCTCGGCGATCGCGTAGTTCGTCGCGCCGACCTCCATGGCCACATCGAAACGGTTGGCCACCGAGCGGATTTTCTCGAGCTGGGCGTTGCGGTCGGCGACGGCCTCGACGGCGGTCTTGCCCTCGCCCTTGATGGTCACCGTCATCGGCGTGGCGCTGGCCGCGGGCAGGGGGGCTTCGCCCTGGGCCGTGACGAACAGGCCGGGACCGCCGGTCATGGACTCGGCCATGCTCTGCCCGAACTGATCGACGGCGGCGGCGACCGGGCCGGCGACGTCCTGGGCGGCGGCGGGCGCCGCGACGGGCAGGGCGACGACAAGGACGGCGATGGCTGCGGCGAGACGGTTCATGGTGCTTTCCCCCCAGAGATGCGGACGGAAGACAACCACGGCAGCTTGACCGTGACCAGACCGGGCGGAAAAGAGCCTCGGCGCGGGTCAGGGCAGGGGCGCGAAGCTCTTTTCCTCGCGCAGGGCGCTGGCCTTGCGAACGGCGGCCGGCGCGGCATGGAGCCAGTAGTCCGCGTCGTCGGCCCGGTTGCTGCGTCGACGCTCGAGGCCGCGACGGCGCCGCAGGGCGGCGTTCTCGAGGAGACGGGCGTGCAGGGCCCGGGGCGGCAGTTCGACCATGGCGGGCGAGCCGGGGACGGCGACGGCGTCGGGGCCCTGGGGCTCCACCGCCGGCCGGGCGATGGCGATGAACATCAGCGAATTCCTTGCCGCCGGGCTCCACGGTTCTGGCGGGGCCGACGGATGCCGCCGGCTTCCGCGGCGGGATATGGTTAATGCACAGGCCTGTGGACCGTTCCGTTCTCGAAAAAAATTGCGCGAATATTCAGGCGCTTGTCGGCGCATTCCCGCCTTTGTGGTTAACCGAAGGTAAATGGCGGCGCTCGGGTGAGTCGCGCGCTATAAGACCGCCGTGCGCTTCGACGATCGCTTCCTTGAAGAACTGAAGGCCCGCCTTCGGCCGTCCGATATCATCGGACGGACGGTGAAGCTCAAGCGGCAGGGGCGCGAGTACGTCGGCCTGTCGCCCTTCACCAAGGAGAAGTCGCCCAGCTTCTTCGTCAATGACGACAAGGGCTTCTTCCACGACTTCAGTTCCGGCAAGCACGGCGACGTCATCAGCTTCCTGCAGGAAACCGAGCGGCTGAGCTTCGTCGAGGCGGTCCAGCGGCTGGCCGGCGAGGCGGGCATGGCCCTGCCGGCGGAGGACCCGCAGGCGGCCGAGCGCGAGCAGAAGCGCCAGGGCCTGGCCGACTGGATGGACCTGGCCCAGAAATGGTTCGCGGCCAACCTGCGCCGCTCGCCGGGCAAGGCGGCGCGCGAGTATCTGGAGAAGCGCGGCCTGCCCGAGGACCAGTGGGAGCGCTTCGGACTGGGCTATGCGCCGAACGACCGCGAGGGTCTGAAGAACGCCCTGATCCAGCGCGGGGCCAAGCCCGGCGAGCTGGTCGAGGCCGGGATGCTGATCGCCCCCGAGGGCGGCGGCAGCCCCTACGACCGGTTCCGGGACCGGCTGATGTTCCCCATCCTCGACTCGCGCGGGCGGATCGTCAGCTTCGGCGGCCGGGCGATGAACCCGGACGACCGGGCCAAATATCTGAACGGGCCGGAGAGCCCGCTCTTCCACAAGGGCGCCACCCTGTACGGCCTGCCGGAAGCGCGCCGCATCCTCGGGGCCGAGAGCCGCGACAGCCAGGCCATAGTGGTGGTCGAGGGCTATATGGATGTGATCGCCTGCCAGCGGGCGGGCATCCCGGCCGTGGCGCCGATGGGCACCGCCCTGACCGAGGAGCAGATGGAGCGGCTGTGGCGGGTGTCGTCGGAGCCGGTGCTGTGTTTCGATGGCGATGCCGCGGGCCGGCGGGCCGCCTATCGCGCCATCGACCGGGCGCTGCCGCAACTGAAATCGGGCCGGTCGTTCCGCTTCGCCCTGCTGGAGGGCGGGCAGGACCCGGACGACATCCTGCGCGACCGCGGGGCGCCGGCGCTGCGCCAGGCGCTGGCGGCGACCCGGCCGTTCGCCGAGGTGCTGTTCCAGAAGGAGGCCGAGGCCGAGCCGCTGGACACGCCGGAGCGCCGGGCGGGGTTGAAGGGCCGGTTGCGCCAGGCCGCGTCGGCCGTGCAGGACAAGGATCTGGCGGAACAGTACCGGCGTGAGCTGTTCGACCGTTTCGACGCGATGTTCCCGGCGCGTCGGCCGACCGCAGGCGGACCGGCGCAGGGGTCTGGGGGGCGGTGGCGGCCGGGTCCGCCGCCGAAGCTGGGCCAGACGGCCGAAGGCGCCCAGGCCATGCAGTCGCTGTCCCGTTCGATCGAGCCGGTGGCTGCGGCCCTGGCTCACGGGGCGGTCGACGACCCCGCGCGGATGGACGATCATCTGGAGGCGATCGCCCGTCACGGCTTCGGCGATCCGGCCCTTGACGGCCTGGCGCAGGAACTGGTGCGCCTGCGCTTTTCGGGCCAAGACCTTGACTCGGCGGCCCTCCGCCGCCATCTGGCCCAATCGGGTCATGGCGTCTTGATGCACGAGGTCGAGAAGGCGGCGGCAAAGTCCGGCGCGCCCTTCCTGGCCGCAGACAAGCCCCTCGGCGAGTCGCGGATCCGATGGTCGCAGGCGTTCGACGCGCTCACTCGCGTGTCGGCGCTGGAAGACGCCCTGATCTCGGCGCGTGGCGTGCCGGGGCAGGACGAGGCGTTTCGCCGGCTCAAGGCCGAGCGTGACGTCCTGCGTCGCGCGATCAAAACCGGAGAGATTTGGGAAGACAGCGCGGGCTCGTAACAAACGACCTCGCCACACGTTGTATTGGCGGACGGCCTGATCAGCCGGCCTCCCGGAGATTGACTGAATGAGTGCAGCGCAGACCGAGACGCAGGAAGCCGAAGCGCAGAGCGACGGCCCGCTGCTCGACCTCACCGACGCCGGGGTGAAGAAATTCATCAAGCAGGCGAAGGCGCGCGGCTATGTGACGATGGAGGATCTGAACAAGGTCCTGCCGTCCGAAGAGGTCACGCCGGACGCCATCGAGGACACGCTGGCGATGCTGTCCGAAATGGGCGTCAACGTCGTCGAGGCCGAGGAAGACGCCGAGCAGAAGGAAGGCGAGGGCGGCGAGGTCGCAGCCACGGCCGAGACGGCTGTCGCCGAGACTCCTGCCAAGGCCGCCTATGACCGCACCGGGTCGTCGGTGCGGT
>JADGMZ010000141.1 GCA_015234495.1 Brevundimonas sp.
ACGGCGAGCATGGCCGACGCGGGTGAACGCGTGGTTTGGCGAAAGGGTTAACGCCGGCCGGCTCAGCCGGGACGGGAGATGTCCTCCAGCGTCTCGCCGGCGTATTTCTCCTTCACCCGCGTCGACAGGTCGCCCAGCGACACCACCCCGACCAGCCGATCGTCCTTGTCCAGCACCGGCAGGCGGCGGATCTGCCGGTCGCCCATGGCGTCCAGCACCGACTTCAGATCGTCGTCAGCGTAAGCCGTCTGCGCGTCCCGGGTGATGTATTCCACCACCGGCGAGGTGCAGGCCGCGCCGCCGGCCACCGCCCGCACGGCGATGTCGCGATCGGTGATGGTGCCGATCAGCCGGTCGCCGTCGGCCACCGGCATGAAGCCGAAGTCGCCGCTCGCCATGCGCGAGGCGACCTCCTGCAGACTGTCTCCCGGCCGCGCCACCTGCACGTCCTTGCTCATGATGTCGCGAACCTTCATCGGGCGTACTCCTGTTGCCGGTCTCGGCGACAGAACCCGCCGGCCGGGGCGGGGTTCCTGAATGCCGGACAACGGGTCGCTCAGGGTCGTGTCACGGCCGGTCTGTCAGGTTGCCTCCATCACCCGGGGATTTCCCCCGCACGAAAGGACAAGCCCGATGAAGACCGCCGTGATCAGGAAAGCCCTGCTTCCCGTGCTGGCAGCGTCGGCGGTCATGGTATCGACCCCGGCGCTGGCCCAGAATTTCAGCGTCAGCCTCAGCTTCGGCTCGCCCGGCTACAGCCAGGGCTATGGCTACGGGTCGCGCGACCTCGGCTATCGCGCCCACGCCCTGTCGCAGCACATCAACCGCCTGGCCTGGAGCGGCGGCGTCAACCGCCTCCGCGCCCACGACCTGGCCCGCCAGATGGACCAGTATCAGCGGCTCGAATACCGCTACGCCCGCAACGGGCTGAGCCCGGCCGAGTACCGCGACCTCGACCGCCGGCTGGACCGCATCGAGTGGGACGTCCAGCGCACCAGCCGGTCGCGCTGGTAAGACCGAAGGGCCGTCCCTCCCGGGGGCGGCCTTTCTCTTTGCCCGCGGCCCCGCTAAGCCCGCTGCATGACCGCCAGCGCCGCCGCCGAAAGCCGTGACATCCTGCGCCGCCTCGGCGTGCCCGAGGCCGCCTTCGCCGACACGGGCCTGACCACTCGTTCACCCGTCGACGGCTCGGCCGGTCCGACCCTGGCCCAGGCCGACCCGGCCGCCGTCGACGCCGTCGTCGCCCTGTCGGCAGAGGCCTTCCAGGCCTGGCGTCGCGTCCCCGCGCCCCGCCGCGGCGAGCTGGTCCGCCTGCTCGGCGAGGAGCTTCGCGCGGCCAAGGCCGACCTCGCCGCCCTGGTCACCCTCGAACCCGGCAAGATCGTCTCCGAGGGCCTCGGCGAGGTGCAGGAGATGATCGACGTCTGCGACTTCGCCGTCGGCCTGTCGCGCCAGCTCTACGGCCTGACCCTGCCGAGCGAGCGCCCCGGCCACCACATGCGCGAGACGTACCAGCCGCTCGGTCCGGTGCTGGTCATCTCCGCCTTCAACTTCCCGGTCGCGGTGTGGAGCTGGAACGCCGCCCTGGCGCTGGTCTGCGGCGATCCGGTGATCTGGAAGCCGTCCGAGAAGACGCCGCTCACCGCGCTGGCGACCCAGGCCATTTTCGCGCGCGCCGCCGCCCGCTTCGGCGATGCGCCGGCCCACCTGTCGCAGGTGGTGATCGGCGGCCGCGAGGCCGGCGAGGCCCTGGCCGCCGACCCGCGCATTCCGCTCGTCTCCGCCACCGGCTCAACCCGCATGGGCAAGGCCGTGGCCCAGAGCGTCGCCGCCCGCCTCGGCCGCTCCCTGCTCGAGCTCGGCGGCAACAACGCCATGATCGTCACGCCCAGCGCCGACCTCGACCTGGCCGTGCGCGCCATCGCCTTTTCCGCCGTCGGCACCGCGGGCCAGCGCTGCACCAGCCTGCGCCGCCTGTTCGTGCACCAGTCGATCGCCGGGGATCTCGCCGTCCGCCTGACGAAGGCGTACGAGAGCCTGCCCGTCGGCGACCCGCGCGAGGACGGCGTGCTGGTCGGCCCGCTGATCGACGAGGACGCCTACGCCGCGTTCCGGGAGGCCGTCGACCGCGGGGCCGAGGAGGGCGTCCTCATCGTCGGCGGTGAACGGCTGGACCGCCCCGGCGTCTATGTCAGGCCTGCCCTGATCGGTATGGGCAGCGCGGGCCAGACCGATCTGGTCTTGCAGGAGACCTTCGCCCCCATCCTCTACATGTTCGCCTGGGAGGACTTCGACCAGGCCGTCGAGATGCAGAACGCGGTCCCGCAGGGCCTGTCGTCCTGCGTCTTCACTGACAGCGTACGCGAGGCGGAGCAGTTCCTCTCGGCCTGGGGCTCCGACTGCGGCATCGCCAACGTCAACATCGGGCCCTCGGGCGCCGAGATCGGAGGGGCCTTCGGCGGCGAGAAGGACACCGGCGGCGGCCGCGAATCCGGCTCCGACGCGTGGAAGGCCTATATGCGCCGCCAGACCCAGACGGTGAATTTCAGCCGCGACCTGCCGCTGGCCCAGGGCGTCCGCTTCGACGTGTGACCCTCTCCCTCCCCGTCCCGGGGAGGGACGTCGGCGCGCAGCGACGACGGGGCGGGGGCGGCGGCACGCCGTTGCTGTTTCGCGGGGCCGTCCCCACCCGGTCTCGCCTTCGGCTTGACCACCCTCCCCGGGGCGGGGAGGGAGAACGTCACAACTGCAATGTCTGATCGGCCCGACGGGTCGAAATCACCGAAAATCCATGGTCGAAATCGTCACGAACTAACCACCGACTCCAACGCCTCCGCCAGGTCGCCCTTTCCGGCGGTCTCGACCCCCTCCAGGCCCAGCCATCCGGCCATCCGCCGCAGCTCCCCGGCCAGCCGTTCCGCCGTCTCCGCGATCGCATCCGGCTCGCGCCACGCCGCCTGCACCCGCAGCACGCCGGCCTGCCGGTCGGATTTCAGATCGACCCGCGCCGTGATCGCCTCGTCCTCGAGGAAGGGCAGCACATAGTAGCCGTGCGTCCGCTTGTGCGCGGGCGTGTAGATCTCCAGCCGCACCCGCGTCCCGAACAGTCGCTCGGTCCGGTCGCGGGTCCAGATCAGATTGTCGAACGGCGACAGCAGCGCCGCCGCCGCCACCTTGCGCGGCCTGCGCGCGCCGGGGGCCAGATACGCCTCCTGGCGCCAGCCCTTCACCTCCGCCGGCGTCAGCTCGCCCGCCTCCACCAGCTCCGCGACCCGCGCCTTCGCATCCGCCAGCGGCAGCCGGAAATAATCCCGCAGGTCCGCCATCGTCGCCACCCCAAGCGCCCGGGCCGCGATCCGCAGCAGTTCGCGCTGGGCGTCCGCCTCGTCCGGGGTCGGCAGGTCGACGATCCGCTTCGGCAAGGCGCGCTCGGTCAGGTCGTAGACCCGCTCGAACCCCCGCCGCGTCTTCGTGGTGATCATCCCGGCCCAGAACAGCCACTCCAGCGCCCGCTTGCCGTCGGACCACGACCACCAGCCCGGCGCCCCGCGCGGCGCATCGTTGAAGTCGGCGCCTGTCACCGGCCCGCGCCGCTCGATCTCCTTCAGCACGCCGTCGATATAGTCCCGACGTTCGCGCCCGAACCGCGACAGCCCGGTCCACATCTCGCCCGCCTCGGCCCGCGCCATGCGCCAGCGCAGCAGCGGCTGGGTCTCCAACGGCATCAGCGACGCCTCGTGCCCCCAGTATTCGAACAGCCCGCGCCGCCCGCCCCAGGCCTCCGCCTCCAGCGCCTCGCGCGGATAGTCCCCCAGTCGGGAAAAGGCCGGCAGATAGTGGGTGCGGCTCACCACATTGACGCTGTCGATCTGCACCACGCCCAGCTTGCGGACGAGGTCCCTGACATGCTTCCGGCCGGGCGCCGCGGGGTGGGGCCGGCCGAAGCCCTGCGCGGCGACCGCGATACGGCGGGCGATTTTCGGGGAGAGAGTCTCGGTCACAATCCATCATGCACGAACCCTCTCCCGATGGGAGAGGGCTTGAGCCTCCGGGAGCGAAGCGATCGGCAAGGCGAAAGGGTGAGGGTCGGCTGCCGGGGGCGGCTTCGCCCTTCAACCAGCCGACCCACATCCGGCCCTCCGGGCCACCTTCTCCCGACGTGAGAAGGAGATCAGATCACGGCCGCGCCTGCGCCTCCATCCCCGCCGCCGCCCGGACCAGCTGCACGAAGTCCGCCCGCTCGCCGTACGGGTCCTCGCCCCGCGCCCCCTGGGCCTGCTCCAGAATCCGGTCCCAGCCATAGTCCGCGCCCATCCACGGATCGTTGCGCAGCTTCTGGCCGAAGGCGGCCACGGCCAGGGCCCAGCGGGTGCTCTCGGGCGGCTGGGCCGTAACCTGTCCGGCGCCCGCGTTCGACACCACGCGCTGCATCAGTCGCGAGTCCCGATCGCCCGGCAGCTTGTAGCGCACCTGCACGAAGCCGACCTCGCCCGACGGGTCGCCGCCGCCGACGCCGACCTGGTTGCGGTCGTAGCGCCGCTCCGGAATCTGGCTCGGACCGCCGACCGGGGTGATCTCGTACAGCGCCGTCACCGAGGCGCCCGAGCCGACCTCGCCGGCGTCGACGCGGTCGTTGTTGAAGTCCGCCTCGTTGAGCAGCCGGGTCTCGTAGCCGATCAGCCGGTACTCGGCGACGCGGGACGGATTGAACTCGACCTGGATCTTGACGTCGTCGGCGATCGGGAAGGCCCCGCGGTCGAAGGCCGGGCCGAACAGGCGGCGCGCCTCCTCGAGGTTGTTC